>JAGMZX010000001.1:0-26976 GCA_018005585.1 Candidatus Hydrogenedentota bacterium
ACTGCGCACAGCCTCGCGGCGGCTTGTACGAGATTGGCGAAGACTTGTGCTTGTGCGTGCCCTGCCCGATTGCGCCGGGCTCGACCTTCGCCTGGGCCAAAGACGGTGTGACCCTTGCCAACGGCGGGCGCATAACCGGTGCAACGCGGCGCACGCTCCGTATTGCCGTGCTCGACGAGTCTGACAGTGGATGGTACCGGTGTGTCTATGATGACGGCACGAAATCCATTCAGGTTTTTGAGGCGCATGTCGAAGTCGGGGAACAATTGCCCGCCTTTGCCCCCCTCGGAGTCCTGGTCCTGGCCCTTGCTTTCTGCGTGGCCGGTGTTGTGGAGCGGCGCAGACGGCGGTAATCCCGTAAAGCATCCGCTCCATCCACAAAATGATGGGTAAGGAATCACCGGCAGGCCGTGGCATCACCCGAGCGTGTCCGCCAAGGAATACCAAAGCCAACTGCTCGTCTATCTTTATAACTTGACCATTTTCAATAAGATACAGCGGTTTCCCGATGCCTGGCGCATAGGCTGCCCTCTCGGGCGTGGCATATTCCAGGGATGCTTCCCGAAAGAATTCTGAAAAAACCTATTGACGTCCCGCGTATATCGGGTTATGATAAACACTGAAACAACAGCGAGGACCGCGCGGCAGGGGCCAGATTGTCATCAAGCGCATCATGAAGTTGTGTGTTGCGCCTGGCTGTTGTCGGGGGATGCAGTTGTTGGGGTTCGCGAGTGGGGACTGAGGCCTGCCGTGACAGTTCTTCTCTGCGGGGTCATCAGGAATTACGGAGTGCAAGGGTAAGTCGCTTCCGTTCGCTGGGAGTGTGCGTGGATGGCGGGCGGGGGCCACGTTAAGGAGGCATGCACAATGTACCAATTCATCCGGAGTGTTTCGTTTTGTTGGCGGCTTGCGGTCGCCGTATTCGTGGTGGTGAGCGTTCCGGGCGCGGCGGAAGTATGCCAAGCGCCGGACAGCGCGGGCACGGTGGCGCTTCCCGCGAATTGCCCTTATGTGAATCAAGGGGGCACGCTGGACATCGTCAACGGGCTGCCGCCCGGCACCACGATAGAGGTCGACTACCAGGTAGACAGTTTCTTTGACGTTTTTACCGAAGTCGGCGGTTCGCTCGGCGGGCAGAGTATTTCTTTCGACGCGACCATGCGTATGGCAATGACGGGCACCGGCATGCTCTCCGGTTATACGTATGCGGTCGATATTCCGCTTGCCATTGTGGAACATACGGCTCCCCGCACGGCGGGCAAGCCCGTGCAACAGTTCGAATGTGACCTGTTCCAACTCGCAGGACAAATCACCGGCGACCCGCTCTTCGACTTGCTCCGGGTGGTCTCCGGCTCCGATTCCGGCCATCCGTGCCCGGGCATAACTACGTTGACCCAGCTTTCCGGCGGCGATTGGCACGTGGACAGTTTCTTCGACGTGTTCTTTGAGGTCGAATTCGCCGGGGCGCCGGGCGGGCCGCTCGCCGGCTTGTCAGGCGTGTCAACGGACACGGTTCGCACGCAACAGGGAGAACCGTATCCTTGGGAACATTGCGACGTGTTCAATATCGTGTTCAGCCCGGCCGGCGAATTCCTCAGCGGCGGCGGCGGCGGCTGGAACGGCGACGGCGCAGGCCCCTGGTACTACTATCCGAACACCGATTGGTGGAACGAGTGGTATTACGACGGCCTACTCGACCTGGACCGTTACAAAGACGTGTGGCTGCGCCTGAATCTCACGCCGACGGGTCCGGCATCGTCCGCCACGATCGCCGTCAATTACAGTTCCGCGGCCTATCCCACCGGCACGGGCAAGCCTCCAGTGCCGCCCCTCGACCCCGCAACGGAAGGTCAGTATATCGTTCGGGAGATCGTGTACGGGCCTGTTTCGGTCATAGCGCCCACGCCCCTCGACTTCTTCGTGCATATCCCGGATTTCAACCCGGAATGGGTCTCCATCGACGTGCGCGGGGCGGACGTGCTGATCGACGGCACCATCTGCCATTCCTGCCTGCCTGCGGGAGGTGAGGGCGAAGGCGAGGGCGAGGGTGAAGGCGAGGGCGAAGGCGAGGGTGAAGGCGAGGGCGAGGGCGAGGATTGTCCTCCCGGCACGCTGTACGGACAACGGCCCTTCACACCGCTGGAGCCTGTTGCGTATTATCCCAGCGACGAGGCTGTGGGCCCCGTCCTCTACCCGTTGCCGTGGGATAATTTCCCGTCCCCGGGCGTGCCGGTTTGCGACTTGCACTGGTGGGGGTTTGAAGTTGACCCGGCCACGGCGCCCTGTGTCCGTAGTCCCGACTTGTTCCATATCGATTTTGCGGCGGATGCCGGGGGACAGCCGGGTCCGGGGCTATGCACCTACACCGTGACCGCCCAAAAGACCAACACGGGTCTCAACTATGCCGGTTATACGCTACTCCGGTACGACGCGGTCTTGACCCCGTGCTGCGCGCTGCCGCCGGGCATATGCTGGTTGAACATCCGGGGCACGGGCAGCACGACGTGCCTATTCGTCTGGCTCGGCTCGCCTCAAGGCGATGGGCTTCTGACGCTCTTTGATGGCGCCGCGTATCTGCAACAGCCCGGCGACCTCAGTTTCTGCCTGACCCCGGGAGGCGCGGAGGGCGAAGGCGAAGGTGAGGGCGAAGGCGAAGGTGAGGGCGAGGGCGAGGGCGAAGGCGAAGGCGAAGGCGAGGGCGAGGGCGAGGGCGAGTGCGTTGAGAACCCGGGCGATTGTCCGCAGCCCCGCGGCGGCATTTACGAGATCGGCGAAGACTTGTGCTTGTGCGTGCCGTGCCCTGTCTCCCCCATCTCGACTTACGCCTGGACAAAAGACGAGGTAACGCTCGCGAACGGCGGGCGCGTCAGCGGCGCGACGGGGCGGACGCTGCGCATCATGTCACTCGACGAAAGCGACAGCGGCGTTTACGCCTGCACCTACGACGACGGCACAAAGGTCGTGCAGGTCTTCGAAGCCTACGTCACCGTGGGCGAGAATGTGCCCGCGCTGACCCCATTCGCCATCTTCGCGCTCGCCGCCGCCTGCGGCGCGGCCGGGGCCATCGTGCGGGCAAGACGCCGCTGAAACACCGGAAAGGGCGCTGCGCCGGCTGGTAGCGAAAGCCGCCGTCCCCTCTGGACGGCGGCTTCTTTGCGTCTGGCGCTCCTTGCCGCATGATGACAAGCGCCTGCTGCTTAGGACATAATCATGTTTGCACCGGTCGTTCCGGGGGCACGGGCGAGCGCAGCAGGCGGCGACGAGGAAAGGTCCAAGCTATGCAACTCGTGAGATTAATCTATGTCAGCAGGATGACCGAGGAATGCGATATGGCCGCGCTCCAGGACATCCTGAAGACGGCACGCAGAAAGAACAGACGACTTGACGTCTCGGGCGCGCTCTGCTACGACCCGGCGTTCTTCATGCAGTGTCTGGAGGGACCCAGGGAGCACGTCAACCTTCTCTACATGGTTATCGCCCGGGACCCGCGCCACACGAACGTCACGCTGCTGGAATATGCCGACGTCAAGCACCGGGTATTCGGCGACTGGTCGATGGCCTTCCTGAATGCCGGCGACATCGACAAGCAGACGCTGAAGAAGTACAGCGGCCGGGGAAGATTCAATCCTTATCGCTTGAACGCGAAGCAGGCGCGCGAATTCCTCATCGAAGTGGTCGGCCAGAAACGCGGTGCGATGCCGGACCGCGACTGAGACCAGGCCCGCGCCCGCACGTCTCCTTTATCTCACGCCCTCAATGTTGTAGAAGACGCCATCCTTTTCCAGCCGCGCGGCATTTTGCTCCTCGTTCAGGCTCTCGAAGACATATCCGTCCGTCAGGGTCTCGCCCAGACTCGCTTCATGAACGCTCCCGTCAAATACGTCGCGCACCCAGATCTTCGTCTTTTCCGTGGTGACTATCCTGTTTTCAATGGTGAACCGGGTTTCGGGGTTGCTCACCAGTTCCGTCCAGTTCAAGAGAGTCTGCGCCTGCTCTCCGTAATTCCTGTAAGCCGCGGCTTTCGCGGCTCGCTCTACCACGTCGTGCAACTTCGCGCGCGCGCTGTTGAACTTGCCTTCCACCGCCAGGCGCCGGCCTTCCTCCAGTAGCGAGGCCAACGCCATGGCTTCCTCGTCAGGCCCCGCCCCCGGACGAACACCCGTCTGGGCGCCGGGCATGGGCGCCGGTGCCGCAGGCATTGGGGCGGGAAGGCCAGCAGCCGGCATGCGTCCCCTCGGCGAGAAATACGACCCTCTCGCCTCGGAGGCCGGCTGTGTGCCCGGCCCCGGCGCTGGCGAGGGTGCCGGGGGGGCGCCGCCCGGCTGGGCGGGATAAGCCGCGGGAACCGGCGCTTGACCGGCGGGTTGCGTCGCGATACCGCCTTCCACCGGCGCCAGGATTTGCTCCCCCCCAGACTGGGACCGGTCAACAATCCGTCCGTCGGGCGTGAACTCGAGCGTGGACCGGCCTTGATCGACCAGACGGCCATCCTTCCGCCATTCATACTGGCATTCAATGGTGTTGCCGGAGACCCGGCCGCCAAGAAAACCGGCGATATCGGGGTCCGACAGGTGGTTCTGCGTTCCCCGGATGGAACCATCGCTGCCGACGTGAAAGGTCGTGATGACCGGCAACGAGCCGTGCCGGAACGTTTTGCCGTCCAGCAACGCCCCCCAATCGGCACTGGCCGACGTCGGCACAACGATCGACGGCTGCGACACGGGCGGCGCAGGCACGTTACCGCCAGCGGGTGTAGAGGAGTTCTGCTGTGTCACCTGCGGCGTGTTCGGCCACAGCGTGGCGCCCGCCGGGCCGGGCTGAGGCTGTTCCAATTCGCTCCGCCAACCGTCCACCTGCCGCTGCATCTGGTAATCCGACTGTTCGACCATGGGCACGAAGAAGAGAGAAAACACGATCAAGCCCGGAATGAGCCCCGCCGCGTGCATCAGGAATGAACCGCCAACGCCCAGCGGCTGGCCGCCCTTCCACGCCTGCCAGACGAGTTGCGGCAGCGCAACGACCCACGCGGAGGCCAGGCGCCCGAACACGAGCGCGCCCGCCTGGATCATTGCGCGGTTCATAGCGCGCATCAAGGCTCCAAAACCGCGCGCCGCGCCGCCTATGAACATCCCCATTATCATAGTAAACATCATGACAAACATGTCCGAACCGAGGATGGCCACTTGCGTCGCCCATTCACGCAGCACGCGCGCGCCCGGATACCCGGACCCTTCCCATCCCATGGCCACGTAGTAACCGATAAGGGGATAGATGAGCCACCACATATACGTGAGCAGCTTCCCGAACGAACTGAAATGCGACACGTCCTCGCGCACCGACGCGTAGATGAGAAGCCCGAGCACGAAACCTGCCGGCACGAATATGAACGCGGCGGGCGGCAGCAGCAGCCGCTGCAGCGTGGCGGGCGTTTGCGCCGGAAGCGTCTCCGCCGTGGCGAGGGCCGCCTGAGCGGGGTCAAAGGATAAACTCTTCGCGACTTGCTGCACTTCCTGGCGGAGTTGCGGGAACCTGGCCGGTTCGCCCATGCCGATGACTTGGAAACTCTTGCCGTCTTTCACGAAGACAAACGAGAGAAACCGGGTCGATTGCTTTTCTCCCGGCGCGATGCCCTGATAATCGATATAGCTTCCCGGAAACCCTGCAATCGTGGTCCGGCCGTGCTGGTGGCATTTGAACTTCTGCACCTCCGTGTTGTAGGCCTCTTCCAGACGGCTGTCGAGTTCTTCCATGCCCACATCGCAAGGGTATACCACGCATTTGATCGAGCCGATGCCGGGGTTTTCAATGAATATGTCCGCTTCCAGCACTTTTTCGTCGCGCGGATGGTAGCGTTTCCAGCCCGGCGTGGTCATCCGGAAGCTGTATCCGTGAGATGCGCTCGCAAGAACTGCGCCTTCCGTCTGTGCCGGAACAGCTGCGGGCTGCGTCCCGCTTGGCGCGGCAACGGCCGCGGATGTGGGACCCGGGACTGGGGTTCCCGTACGCAGCAGTCCGGCCGGACCCTGGCCCGGAACCCGCGAAACGCCCGAGTCCCGTCCCGGTCCCGGCGGCGTGGCGGCGGCCCGGTCCTGCACGACGAGTTCCGGCGTAATGGTGAAGAGTTCCTTGCACGTCTTGCAGGGACCGGTGCGCCCCATCATCTCAGGGCGCACTTGAAACGTGGCCTCGCAATTGGGGCACCGGATGCGCAGCCTCTCGCCTTCCGTACCATTCCCGGGCATATACCGTTCCTCCCATCGTGGGCACGCGCGCGCCACACGGTTCCTTGCCTCACCTACCTCAGGAAGATCAGGTAGACAAACGTGCTCAGCACATAGACACTGCCGATTTCCGCGATATACTGCCGGCCCGCGGGGAACATCTCGCCCAAGCCGCCGAAGATGCGCGGCAGGACACGCTTGTCGAATTTCACGCCCGCGGTTTGTTGGAGCAGCTTCGTCGTGCGGTAGAAGTCCCAGGCGATTGCGGCGATAACGACCCACACGGCCAATTCCCCGACGAAGGCCCACGTCACGTAGTAGAGAATGACCACCGACCTGCCCTCAAGCGGCACCTGCTTCATGAAATCGAGCCGCGGCAGAACCACCCACAGCAAGCGCAGTCCGAGGAAAAACGCGACGAGTTCGCCCTCGGTCATCTTCTCCTGGCCGGATATCCCCGCGAGGCCGGCCGCGATCGTGCCCAGCGCGACCCCCGCGATGAGCGCTTCGAATACGGCATAAATCGTGCCGCAATACAGGTTGGAGGCAAAGCGCAACGCCTCCTGCTGTTGCTCAGGCGTTCCCGTGGCAGCGGGCAACCCCGTATGGGGTTGCCCCGTTGCGCTTGCCGCCTGCGCCGGGTCGAAGGAAAAGGACTGGATGGCCGCACTCGCCTCTTTCTTAAGCCGCGCGAAGACCACCGGCGTTGAGAAGGCGATAATCTGATGCACCATGCCGTGTTTCAGGAAGACATGACAGAAAAACTTGATGCGCGACCCGTCGCCGTCCGGCGGGATGCCCTCGTATTCGATGAACGCGGCGGGGAGACCGGCCACTGTTGTCCGGCCTTGCTCGATGAGGCGGAAATCGGAGACTTCCGAACGATAGGCCTCCTCGATTCCCGAGCACAGGTCATCAAAGTCCAGTTCCCAGGGAGAGACCACGCACTTGATTGCGCCGATGCTCGAATGCTCGACGAGCACGTCGGCGTCGTTGGCCTGCTCGTCCTTTGCGGCATAGCGGAACCAGCCGGGTGTCGCAAGAACGAAGCTGTAGCCGTACCTTGCGCTCGCGAAAACAATGCCTTGGCCGGCTGACCCCGCTGCGGCGGTTCCCTGCCCTTTCTGAACCAGCGCAATCGCGTTGATCGTCGTGGCCAACTGGCCGCCCCCCTCGACTTGGACGTTGAAGCTGTCCTCGTGGCGCGCCGTGATGAGCCCGCGGATCGCGCCGCGCTGCGGGTCCGAGACGGCAACACTATCACCGGGCCCCAGGTTTTCAAAGCAGATTCGGTCTTCAGGGACGACGGCTTCCTGGCCGGACGCCAGCGATACCGTCGCGCCGTTGGCCGCTGTGCTCTTGACCAGAGCGGGATACCAATGTTCGCCCGGCCGGGTTTGTGCGAGTACGCGCAGATTCGGGATAATCGCGGGGGCGCGTACCTGGTCGGGCGCGCACCACTCCTCCGCGCCGTCGATGTAATGCACCAGCACCTGACCGTCGCGCTCCTGCATGACATCGCCAAGATACCACATGCCCCGGCGCTGCCAGTTGGCGATTACGCGCTTCCGCTTGGGCGCCTGCGGCGGTGACGAGGGCGTGGGGCCTTGTGTTGGAAGCGTGGGAGGGGGTTCCGGTTCGGCGCGCACGATCAGGTCGCCGGTGATTGTGAACTCCTTGCCGCAATTCGTGCACGGCCCTTTCTTGCCCATGGCTTGCGCCCGCACACGGAACGTCTTCTTGCAGTTTGGGCACTGGATGCGGATCTTTTCCGCCGCTGCGTCTGCCTCCGGCATATTGCACTTCCTTTCGGTTCCGGTCCCGGCCTTGCCGCCGGATGTACCACCACACACTCATGTCGTTGCGCAATCCCCCTTGCTTTCGAGGTCAACCCGGCGCCCCCGTTCCCCCCGTGTTGCCGGACAGCACGCGCGTCAGCGCACCATCCCGAGCGTCGATAGCCGCCGCCATGCCTTTCCAGAAACGGCACGCGCAATCCGCCAGGTCCGGACGCTGCCAGAGGAAACTCGGGCAGCCCGCCGTGCACCAGCCGAAGGCCGGGCACGCCGCGCAGCCGGGTTTCGGGCGTTGCGGCGCGTGGAACGCGCGCAGGCGCGCGCGCCATGCCCGCGCCGAGGGCCATCGACCCGCCCCGGCGAGCAGCCCCGCTTCTCCGGGCAGGTCGAGCGCCCGCCCGCATGCGTACAGGGCGCCGGCGGGCCCGATGGCTACGACGCGCCGCCCCGCGCCGCATGGACGCGAAGCGCAAATGCCACTCCGGGCGCCGTTCCGCCGCGGCAGCAGCCGCAGACACGCCCAGTGTGCCAACTCCCGGTCGGCTCTCGGGTCTTCTTCCGCAATCATGCGGTCCAGCAGCGCCGTCTTCGCGTCCACCCACACGGCTGCGTCCGCCACGACGGCATCGTCGGCCCGGCCCACGGGCCAGCAGGGGTTATAGCGGACGGAAGCTACCCCGAGACCGCGGAAATACGCCACCAGTTCGTCTATGTGCCCGGCGTTCGCGCGCGTCAGGACACAAAGGACCGCGGGACGAATCCCCGCCCGCTGCAGGCGCGCAATAGCGGCTTCCACCGCCACTCCCTGTCCCCGGTACCCGTCGTTCCATGCAGCGGGGCCGTCGAGGCTCACGCTGACGCGAAAACGCCGCGCCACCAGCCAGCGCGCGGTCGTATCATCAATCAGGGTGCCGTTGGTCTGTATGCCCCACGACAGTTGCTTGTCCAGACGCCGCGCGAGGATTTCCGTGCTCTCCCAGATGCGCTCCAGATGCGTCAGACCGGCGAACAGCGGCTCGCCGCCGTGCAGCAGCCACGTGATACGGCGCTGCGCGGTTTGGCGGAGCAGCCATTCGGCGCTGTTTGCGCGCGCGTCGAGGTCATGGCCGGCCGGGCCGGTTTCGGCGCGTTCATGACAGTACGCGCAGTGCATGTTGCAGGCGCGCGTCACCACGTCGATGACGAGCGACAGGCGCGACAGCGGATGCGGCGCGGCCTGTGCGCCGCCGCACACCGCCGCTCCCGTGTTCACGGCGCAACCCGTATCCCGCAACGGCTCAGCCATAGTCTCCCCAGTCGCTGTAATGATCGCTCCAATCGCTGTAGCAATCGCTCCAGTCGTGGTAATCGCTCCAGTCGTTGTAATCCGAGTAATCGCTGTAATCCGAGTAATCACTGTAGTCCGAGTAGGAATCCCCATAGTCCTCGTATCCTCCCCCGTCACCCCCGCCACCGCCATCTCCGTAATCCTCGTACCCGCCGCCGTCACCGCCACCATCCCCGTAATCGGCATATCCGCCCCCGTCCGCGTAGTCGTCATACTCCAATTCAAAACTGTCTGAAGCCGCGCCGGTTTCATCCCCTTCGTAGTCGTTATCCGGCATGGAAACCGTGATGGCCTCCTCTTCGTCGTCGGGCTCCAGTTCAAAACCAGCGGAAGCTACGCCGTCCTCGTCCCCTTCGTAGTCGTTATCCGGCATGGAAACCGTGATGGCCTCCTCTTCGTCGTCGGGCTCCAGTTCAAAACCAGCGGAAGCTACGCCGTCCTCGTCTTCTTCGTAGTCGTTATCCGGCATGGAAACCGTGATGGCGTCTTCTTCATCCGGTTCCAATTGGAATGTGTCGGTTTCTCTATCAGCGTCTTCTAGAGCTTCCGGCGTCTCCGCGTCTTCTTCGTCGTCCTCCAATTCGAATTCACCCGGTGCGTCGGCGGAATCGTCTCCGTCTCCGCTTTCTCCGTCGTCCTCGGTTTCTTCTTCTCCATCGTCGCCGTCTTCTTCGTCGTCTTCTTCGCCATCTGCCTCCCCCCCGTCTTCTTCCTCTTCCTCCTCGTCCTCCTCGTCCTCCTCGTCCTCTTGTTCTTCCACCTCGTTCTCGTCATCCTCCCCTTGAAGCAGTTCAAGGGCGTCCCCCGCGAGCGCCACGAGTTCCTCCAAGAAGTTCACCAGATGCCCAAACCGGCCTTTGCACAGGTCATAGGCGATATCGGCAAATGGAATGAAACACGCAACGGAGCCAACTGAGACTTCTTCGGCGAAACCCTCCTCTGTGGGTGCTGGGAGATATGCCAGGCCTTCCTTACATGCTGCGTCCAAGTGCTCGTTGTGGGCCAGTTCCTCAAGAAATTCGGAGAGACTCGTCATCTGGCGGTCCCTCCGGCAAGTTCGTTCAACAGGAGCTCTGCCACATCGCGCCGAGGGCCTGCGCTCGCGTGCTCAAGCCGCATTTCCAATAGCGCGCGTCTGCTGCCGGGCTTACGGCTGATAAGATTACCCGCCTTTGCGCAAAGGCTATGGTCATTACATGCGCCCATAGCGAGCGCCATCTCCAGATAGGCCAGGTCCCGGGCGCGGCGGTACCGCGGCGTTTGAAATCCAAGGAGCCGTCCATAACGGAAAGCGCGTAACGCCACAACGAGGTCGTCTTCCGGACAATCCGCCGGACTCCAGCGCAACAGCAGTTCAACCGCGTCTTGGGAATCCACGGGGATTTCGCGCGCCAGTCTGCCCACAAGGGCGCGGAATACAGACTCCGGATTCAGCGATGCCATGAAGCGCGTGGTCTGTTCGTGGAATTCCGGGCCCACTTGGGCCGATAGACCGCTCACCCGCTGGAACAGTGCGTCTACCTGTCCCAGATTGCCCTGCTCCTGAGCATGTACCGCAGCAAGCAGGGTCGCGCGCACTAATTCATCCAGGAATCCCGCGCGTGAACACAAAGTCAGCAAATCCTCTGCACGGCACTCCAGAATGTCCCAAAGCCCGCGGCATGCCCGTTCCGCAAGCAGGGTAATGCCGCAGCGCACAGCGGACAGAATACGCGATTGGCGACAGAGAATCTGGTTTGCTGCGCGCAGATACCCGTCTGCTTCGCGGAGGCGTCCGGTACACGAGAGCGCATAGCCAAGATTCCACAACGTGTCGGCCAGGGACCATCCCGTGCTGCTTTCCGCGCGCCGGTAGACCTGCGCCGCTCGTTCCAGCAGAAGTGCCGCGGCTGAGAATTCCCTGAGACGCAACAGCTCGCAGGATTGGTCAAACAACACGTCGCCTTCCGTGCACTCTTCGTGCGGATTCACATCCCTGTAATTCGCCGAGGCACTGCCAAGCACGGATGCCTCAACGGCACCCGCATAGTCGCCGGCAGAACTGAGAGACTCCGGCGTGTTCTGTGCCAAGCGCTGCCATTGCTGACGAACCTCCGCGCGGGATCGGGATTCAAAATAACCCAATTCCAGGAGAGGCTCGACCAGCGGAACGGCGCGCATGTCAGACCGCGAAGGAGGAGGGACAGGCGCGCTATCTTTCATTTGCTCCAGCAGCAGTCCGGCGCGGCGATGGCCGAGTCGGTATGCTCTGCGCAACAAGGGCTTGGCTTGCTTTACGTGGCCCAACTGGAGATGACAATAGCCGAGTCCATAGAGGATTTTGCGGTCGGATTCGGGGGCAAGGTGCGGTTCGAGAACAGCGATAGCCTCAGCATACCGGCCGTTCGCGGCCAGTGCGGTCGCCTCTTGCAGTATCCGCCCGAGTCCCTCGCCTCCGGGCGGTGTTACCTCTCCGGGCATAACCCCATACCTCAGTGGTAACCATCACCCCAGCAACGCTCACAAGGCACACGTCTCACGTCGTTTTCATATCGCTTTCGCGCCGCAAAGTTCTGCCCTTGACGCGGGCACTCCCCAAAATCACGTTCGTCCCCGCAGCCACGCCGTCGCCACCGCCTGCATCTCCGGGCCGAAACGATTATAGTCCTCGGGCGTAAGCTGCTCAAGCGCCCGTTCCGCGTCAAACAGCGCGTAGGCGGGCCGGGCGGCGGCCACGGCGCGCGCGGCCAGCGCGGGCGGCGATTCCCAATCGAGCGCGGCGGTCACGAGCGCGACGGGCCGGGGCGCGCACGCCGCCACGAGGTCGGGCACGTCATACGGGATGCGGTCCTCATGCCCGAGGAAGCAGCCGAGTTGCGGCGCGAGCAGCCAATCGCGCGACCAGCGATACACGCCTCCGCCCTCATCGGCCAGGCGCATCGGCGGCGGCGGCGACAGGGCCAGCAGACCCGCGGGCCGCTCGTCAAGCGCGCACAGGTGCAACCCGACCATCGCCCCCAGGCCGTATCCGGCTATGTGGACTTTGTCCTTCGCGACGTAGGGCAGCGCCAGTATCGCATCAAGCGCGGCCTGTGCGTCGCGCACCATCTTGCCGAGCAGCGACCAGTCCGGATACCGCGTGTAGAAGCCCTCGACCTCCTCGATGCGGCGGCCGAACCCTGTCTGGTCGTAGCAGAACACGACGAATCCGGCGCGGGCAATTTCCGCGAAGGCGTTCTCGCCACGTTTGTAGCCCATTACGTAGCCCTGCGAACACGAGATGGGATGCAGCCAGAGCACCGCGGGCGCCTGCGCCGACTCGAGGTCGAGTTCGCGCGGCGCGTACACGTCCGCGTTGATGTATTCGCCGAAGACGAGGTCCTGTCTCTGCAGGCGCGTTCCCGGCGCGGCGCGGTCGAGCAGCGCCTCGACGTGCGGCGGTTCCTTGCCATAGTCGCCGCCGGGATTCACCGCCCGAGGCGGCGCCGCGCCGAGCATCGCGCGCACATGGCCGCGGATTGCCTCGCGGCGGCGGTTCCAGTCCTCCCGGTTGTCGATCTGTGTTCCATCGGGATTCGCCAACACATCGTCCGCGCCGCGCGCCGGAAACGCCTGCGGGTCCGGCGCGGTCCGGGACTTCGCGCGCCAGGCCCCCCAGTCGTGCGGATAGATCAGCCGCTCCGGGAACGCATATTCGCCCCGGCCAAAGTGCAGGTCGCACCAGTCCAGATACCGTTCGATGACCGTAGGCCACGTTTCGTGGCCGCCCGGACGATACAGGATGCGCAGGCGGTCTTCCGCGCCGAACAGGCGATACACGGGCCGCACCGCGTGGTAGGCCTGCTCCCCTGCCCAGACGCTCTCGACGTCGTCGTTCAGCGCCGTGCTGATCAGGCAGGGCCGCGGCGCGCTCAGCGCGGCCAGTTCGTGCAGGTCCACGGGCAAGCGGTCCTCGCGCCCCGTGAAAAAACGCCAACGCGGATGAAACCACTCGGGGAAGCTGCGCGTGATCATCTCGATGCCTTCGCCGAACTGCTGCTCGCCGTAGAGCCGCGTCGGCATGGACCCGCCCGCGCCGGAACTGCTCGAAATCACTATGGCGATGCGCTCATCGAGGGCGGCGGCCATGAGGGCCTGCTTGCCGTTGCGCGAATGCCCGGTAATAGCAATGCGGCGCGCATCCGCTTGCGGCACCTCTTCCAGGTAATCGACACACCGGCCGGCAGCCCACGCGCGGCGCGTCAGGCGCGACCAGTCGTAGCCCGGATAGGCTTCGAGAAACGAATCGGTGTCGTCGCGCGAGTCCGCCCCGGCATAGGTGCATGCCAGATAGCCCCGCTGCAGCGCGATCAGCGCCCATGCGCGGTGGTTGTGTTGCGTCAGGAACACCGGGAACGGGCCGTTGCCCTCGGGAATCATCACCTCGCACCACAGCCGCGCCTTGCCGTCCGGGCCGAAGCGCAATTCAACCTCGCGCATCGTGCAGCCGGCCTCGCGCCGCTCATCAAGCACCGCCGCCTCGACGTGGTCCGGCGCGGGCGGCGCGCCGCCCATAATCCACTGCGCGAAGAGCGCCTTGAGCGCTTCCCGCTGCCGCGCCCACGCCTCGGGCGTTGTGATCCGCTGGCCATCCGGCCCGATGAGCGGGTCCGGCAATCCGGGTATCGATGGGAACGCCTCGAAATCCGGCGGGAGTTCCCCCGACTCGGCCAGCCACGCCGACCACGGCTTGCTTTCCGGCAGAAGCCGCTGCACCTGTTCCAGATACTGCTGCCTCCGCGCTACCGCCTCGTCCGCCGCAGCGGCCGGCCCCGCAAACATCAACACACCGGACAGCATCCACAACCCGCGCATGATTTCGTCCTCCGGATGCGGCTTCTCGCGTCAATCAATGTGCGCGCGCCGCGCGACATGCGCGTATAGTGAAGGAAGCGGGTCACGCGCCTCAACCATTTCCGCCCCGGAGCGCCGAGACCATGCGTTCCGCCGCCGGAGCGGTGGTGCGAGGCGTGACGGGGCGTGCAAGTTCTATATTGTTGACCGATGTGTTACGCGGCGGCGCGGCCGTCCTGCTTGAGGAGCCATTGCAGGGCCTCGTCGAGGACTTGCAGCACAACCTCGTAGTCGAAGCCGATGTGGTCGGAGTCGTACCAACTGATGGTCTTGGGTTCGCGGCAGGCTTCCTGCAGTTTCTTGCCGGCGCGCGGGTCGACGAGACGGTCGCGGGAGCCATTCTGCAGAAGCACGGGCCGGGGCGAGATTTTGCCGATGTAGCGCAGGGGATCCGACACGCCGACGTAGAATTCCATGATCGGCTTGGCTACTTCGATCCACTTGCCGGCCACTTCGGTGATCATGGGTGCGCTGAGCAGCGTGGGGATATCGCCGCCGCCATACACAAGGACAACCGCCTTGAAGCGCTTGTCAAAGGCGGCTGCGGTCGCGCCCGTAATCGCGCCGTAGCTCGCGCCGACGAGGTAGAGGCGCTCGGGATCGATATCGGGCCGCGTGACGAGATAATCGAGCAGGCGGCGCGTGTCGATGACAGTCATGGCGGCGCGGCGCCGGAAGGCCTTGGCTTCGCTGAAATAGCCCTTGTCTTTCGGCAGTCGCCGCTCGCCGCGGCCGAGCTGGTCGAAACTGGCCATGGCAAAGCCGTGCTGATTGAACGGGCCCGTGATCTCTTCGAGGAAATCGCCTTCCTGACCGATGCCGTGCAGGAACACGATGCAGGGGAGCTTACCTTCGAATTGCAGCGGGCGTGTGACCAGCGCGGGCACGCGTTCGCCCGGCAGGGTGTCGAAATAAACCTTGCTCACGTGGTAATCGGGCTTGTCTTCCTCGGAGGCCACCGTGGCGTTCAAGGGTGTCTTCGGGTCATAGGCGTTGTAAAAGGTGGCGTCGCCCTGCGTTTTCATGGCCAGTATCATCAGGATCAGTCGCAGCATGTCGTGTATCCCCGCGGTTGGTTTACATCAGACCCAAGGCGCGAATAGAAATACTTCGCCCCGCGCGTTTTTGACCCGGCCGGGCCCGCCCCGGTTTCGCGCCCCTCCCCCGCGCTTACTTCGCGATGCCCCCCGTCACGCTGGCCATAACCCGGCTCACAGGCCCCTCGCCGGGCGGCGCATAATGCAGGAAATCCGCGTGGCCGTCCAGATAGAGCACATTCGAACCGCCCGGCACATGATTGAAGTTGGACACGTCCGTCGAGAGCACGTCCAGCATGATCCAGGTAGTGCTTTGCGCTTGCGCCGTGGCTGCGGGGTTGTTGATGTCCGTGATCAGGAACCGTTCAATGCCCTCCCGGACACGATAGATGGCCGTTCCGCCCCCATTGCCCAGCGGCGCAGCGATTTCGCCGTCTCTGTCGCGCACGTCCTGGCCCGCAGACAGCACGTTTGTCACCAGCCACGCCAGCATGTCGAGGAATTGCACCGGCGCGTCCGCGGCGGGGTCCAAGTCGCTCAGGATGGCGGTCAGCAGGGGATCGTTCACAATGTCGCCAATCATGCCGCTGGGGTCGTCGTCCCCGACCTGATCGAAGACCCAGCCGAAGTAGAGGTAACTTGCGTCGATGGCGAGCACGCCCTGTTGCGGATGCACCGGCACGCCCGTGCCGTCGGGCACGGGTTCGAGCGTTGCTGGGTCGACGTAGCGCGCGTGCAGATTATAGACGCCGCGCGTGTCCTGCAGCGTGGCCGCGGTGTCCGTAGGGTCCGAGGGACAAACCACGATCGCCGGGTCGTTCAAGTACTCCGGATAGATCGCTGCGACGAGCGGGCCGGCGGCAAGGAACGTGCCGGTCAGCATGTTGCCCACAATTTCCAGTTGGATTGGGGGAAACCGCTCGCCGGGGTCTTCGTTGGCGTACATTTTGAAGACGAGACCCCATTCCTTGAGATTGTTCTGGCACGAGGCGCGCCGCGCCGATTCGCGCGCGCGCGCGAGCGCCGGCAGCAGGATCGCCGCGAGAATACCAATGATCGCAATGACCACGAGCAGTTCAATAAGCGTGAAGCCGGCGTGCCTCGCACCGTGACGGTCCCGACCCAGGTTACACTTCCCCGCACCCCCTTGCGCATTGAAGGGTTGCATCATGATATGATTCCTGCTCGCCCGATCCGTCGAGACGCCAGGGGCGAAGCTTGTTTGCAGTGTAACAGACGTCTGTGCGCCCATCAACATTGTCATCGTTTGTGAGCGTTAAGAGGACACCATTTCCGGGAGAGGACCTGTATGGAGACGGAAACCAGCGTGGAATCTTGGGATTTACTCAACGAATTGGCGGCATCGGGTGCGGTGGACCGGCTCCGCGAAGAAGCCGAACGCCTCGGACCAAGGGAATGCGCGCGCGCTATTTCGCGCCTCGTGCCGGACAAGCAGGCGCGCGTGCTGACCGCGCTCGGCCCCGCGGCCGCGGCCGTCCTCATGGAGGAGATTTCCGAGGCGCAGGCGGCTGGGCTGATTACGCGCCTGGACGCGGGAGAAGCGGCGCCCATTCTCGACGCCATGCTCAGCAGTTCGACCGCGGACCTGCTCGGGCAGCTGCCCCCCGACCAGGTGCAGGCCATCTTGCGCGAGATGCAACCGGAGACCGCGGAGGATGCGCGCCTGCTCGTGCGCTACGCGCCCGACGTGGCCGGCGGCCTGATGATCCGCGAGTACCTGGCCTATCCGGTTTCCTACACGACGCAGCAGGTCATCGACGATATGCGGCACAACTCGGAGAAATACAGCGAGTACAGCATCCAGTATTCGTTCGTGGTCTCGCCCGAGGGCAAGCTGGTCGGCGTGCTGCCGCTGCGCGACCTGCTCCTCACCCCAAGCAGCGTCGCCATCGACCGCATCATGGTTCGCAATCCGATGCGCGTCCAGGACACCGCCAGCCTCGACGAACTCGACACCTTCTTCCAGGAGCGCGCCTTCCTCGGCGTGCCCGTGGTCGACCACGGGGACCGGCTCGTCGGCGTGGTGCGCCGTTCCGACGTGGAGGAAGCGCTCGGCAAGCGCGCGAACAAGGACTACCTGAAGAGCCAGGGCATCGTGGGCGGCGACGAGCTGCGCAGCATGCCGACGCTGGTCCGCTCGGGCCGGCGGCTATCCTGGTTGAGCGTGAATATTCTGCTCAACGTGCTAGCCGCCAGCGTAATCGCCATTTATCAAGACACGCTGGCGTCGGTGATCGCGCTTGCGGTGTTCCTTCCGATTATCTCCGACATGAGCGGCTGCTCGGGCAACCAGGCCGTAGCCGTCAGCATGCGCGAACTGTCGCTGGGCCTCGTCAAGCCGTTCGAGGTCATACACGTCTGGCTGAAGGAGGCCGCCGTGGGTATCTTGAACGGGCTCGTGCTCGGGTTATTAATCGCGGCTGTCGCCCTGCTGTGGAAAGGCAACCCGTTTCTTGGCCTCGTGGTCGGCCTGGCGCTCGCGCTGAACACGCTCGTCGCCGTTTCAATCGGCGGCACGCTCCCGCTCTTCCTCAAGCGCATGAAGTTCGATCCCGCGCTCGCGTCGGGGCCGATCCTGACGACTGTGACCGATATGTGCGGCTTCTTCCTCGTCCTCAGCCTCGCGACGCTGCTGCTGTCCCATTTGCGGTAGACAAAGAGGCCGGAAGAAATGGGGCGTCTTGCTTGCGGCGGGCGTCGGTTTACCGCTCGTCGGGCCCTTTCATGGCGCGGTAGAGGCTCGAATCGATGCCGATGATGAATTCGCTGCCGGGCGGGGTGCTCTCTTCCATCACTTCGAGCGTGCGGATAAACCGGTAGAGTTCGGGATTCGAGCCGAAGGCCTCGGCGATGATGCCCAACGCCTCCGCGTCGCCTTGGCCGCGCAGGATTTCCGCTTCGCGGCGCGCCTCGGCGAGCAGCACCTGGACCCGCTTGTCGGTCTCGCTCTTGATAATCTCGGACTGTTTGCCGCCATCACTGCGGTAGGCCTTCGAGATTCGCGACCGTTCCGCGGTCATGCGCGCAAATACGGCCTGCAGGTTGTCAGACAGCAATTCGGCGCGTTTGATCCGCACATCCACGATGCTGATGCCGAACTGTTTGCGCGCCTGCTCGCTGGACCGTTGCGTTACGGTCTGCATGATAACCTCGCGGCCGTGCTGGATGGTCTGGTGCGCGGGGTCGTCCTTGGTCTCGGAAGTGGGCACGACGGGCTGCGCGGCCACATCTTCGTCCGGCGTTTCCTCTGCCGTTTCCACCATCTGGTTGGTGGTGCGGATGACCTCGATGAGGTCGTTGCGGCCCAGTTCCTCGCGCACGACGGAATAGATCACGTCGTCGAGGCGGCCGCGGGCGCGCACTTCATCGCGCACGCTGACCCAATACAGCAGCGGGTTCTCGATGCGCCAGCGGGCGAAGTTGTCCACGATCAGCTTCTTCTTGTCGGCGAGAATCACGTCCTCCGGCTCGGCATCGTAATACAAGAGCGTGTCGGGAAACCGGTTGACCGTATCGGTGAACGGCATTTTGAAATACAAGCCCGCGCCGCGGAGCACTTCGACTTCCGCGCCTTCGGCCATCGTCTGCGCCGTCTCCTGGATTTCCTTGCGCAGAGCCTCGAAACGCTCGTCCGGCATGTCGCCCACGATAACGCGGACGGGCCGGTTCAGGCGCGTGACCACCGCCTGTTCGCGTTCGTCGATGATATAGGTGCAAGACAGCAGGCCGATCAGCGTCACCAGCACCAGCAATACAATTGCGGCGATCTTCGGTGCGTTATTCATTGTGAGTCTCCTGCGGCCGAAGGTGCCGCGGGGGTCTTCGTCTGCCGAGGTCCCGGAGTCGCGCCGCCCTGCAAGAGCCGAAGGTTTTCCAGGCCTGTATTTTCGTCGATGACGGTCAGGCGCGTTTTCGCGAACAACGCGCTCATGGCATCCAGGTAGAGGCGCAGGCGCGTCACTTCAGGCGAGGCTTCGTATTGCCGCGAAATGGCCAGAAAACGGGCGACCTGGCCCTTGGCTTCCGCTACGTGCGTCTGGCGGTACGCCTCGGCCTCCTGCTTGATGCGCGCGACCTCCCCCTCCGCCCGGGGGATCTGCTCGCGCTCGTACGCCTCGGCTTCGTTAATCATCCGCTCCCGTTCTTCGCGCGCCGTGGCTACGTCACGGAATGCGGGGGCCACTTCGTTGGGCGGCTGCACGTCCTGCAGTTGCACGGCCAGGACCGTCACGCCCAGCCCGTACATGTCGGCGAGTTCCTGCATCTTGGCCTGGACCTCAGTCTGCACCTCCACCTTGCCGGTTGTGAGCACGTCGTCGATGCGGTGGTCGCCCACGGCCTGACGCACGGCCGACTCGGCCACCGCGCGCAACGCCATCTCGGCCTCGCCCTCGCGGAAATTGAACAGATATGCGGGCGGATCCTTGATGCGGTACTGCACCGCCATCGAGCAATCCACGACATTCTCGTCGCCGGTCAGCATCTGGGCTTCCTGCCGCAGTTCTGGCGAATTCAGGAAGGTCTGGTAATTGAGGTTCTCGCCGCTGGTTGCCGAACGGAATCCGATCTCGACACGTTTGACCTCGGCCACCTGCGGGCATTCCACGGTCTGGATCGGCCACGGCCACTTGAAATGAAAACCGGGCGAGGCCGTGCCCGAGTAGCGGCCGAAGGTCAGGATGATGCCCTGTTCGTCCGGCGCCACGGTATAGAACAGGCTGCTGGCTACAATCAGGAACAGCGCCAGCGCGGCGCCCCCAATCCATACCCCGGTTGGCACGCGCGGGATATGAAATTCACCGGACTTATCCGGAATGCGTTTCATCGGCAGGACCCTCCCATTTCCGATCAATACACTCGGCGCGCTTCTCGTATTCTTGACGCGGGGAAGTTTCCGTCGCCCGAGTCACCACCGTCTTCAGCCGGCGGATGGCGGCCACGTGCGCCTTGGCGTCGTTGAGCACGGCGCGTTCGGGGGCAAAAGCAAGCTGCGGCCCGTAGAGCGCAATGCGCAGCAGGTTCGCGGCGTGGTTGCGCGCGGACCACGACATCAGCCGCACCAGCGCCGAGTACGCGAACAATTCGACGCCCAGCAGGATCAGGAGCACCGCCAGCGCGTGGCCCATAAAACCAGGCGCCAATGGCGCCGGCGCGAAGAAAGCGTAGACGATCTTGAAGCCGGCATAGGCCATGAACGCGACCGGCAGCGCGTCGGCGGCCATGGCCGCGGGCAGCACCGTAAGCAGACGCGCGCGCTGCGCGATTCCTTCCCGGGCGGGCCCCTGGAGCACCGCGGCGACACGCGCATCCGTCTCCTTGCGGAATGCTTCCTCGCCCGCGTGCCCTCCGGTCAGTTGGAATCCCGCCCGCGTGAACGCGAAGACCACCTCGCTCTGGTAACGCCGGTACAGGTCGATCACCGCGCGCGACGCCACGTGCAACTCGTCCTCGAAACTCTCCTTGCTCGTCAGCATGTTGGCGGCGCGGCGCGTTAGACGGCCCCCGGCCACGTTGCGCGGCAGCCAGCCAGCCACCCGCGCGGGCAGCGTCCGCAGCGCTTCCAGCAGCCGGTACAGCGTGCCCACGATGCCCCGCGCGCGCAGCGACACCTCGCGTCCGACGGCGAAATGCCACAGGTGCGGGTCCGTGAAAAGCCGCTGCTCGATGACCTCGCGGCATCCGCGCGAAACCGCCTGGTCCGCTGCGCGCAGGCGTGCTTCGGCTTCGTCCAGCACCCCGGCCGCTTCGCCCACCCGCTCGTCGAGCCGCGCGACCGTCTTGCTCAGCAGCCCGGCAATATTCGCGTCCTTGATGCGAGCGATGCGTTCCGCGCTGAGTTCCTCCTGGAGGTACGCTTCCAGTCGCGGCAGGTCGAGTTCGCCTGGGCCGGGCGGGCCGCCCGCAAGCTTGCGCTCGAGCGTGCGCAGCGCGTTCACCCGGAAATATTGCGCGGCCCGGAAACCCTGCTCGGCAAGCCGCGCCAGCCAGTGCTCCCGAATGCCGTCCGTCGCCTCGGCCTTGGTCTCCACGCATACGAGCGTGCGCTCGCCCTGCAGCGGGCGCAACAGCGCCCACGTCGCCTCGTCCAGGTACTTGTCCGGGCTTCCGCATAGCATAATCAGGTCACAGCGCGAGAGCACCTCGATCACGCTTTGCCGATGCTCGCGGACAATAGTGTCGGAATCGGGCGTGTCGATGATTACGAGGTGTTCGAGCGCCGAGCCCGAGATCGAGGTCCAGCCCGGCACATCGGGCGATACCCCGGGCGGATGATAGACCGTCGGCGCGGGCGTACAGGGCCGGAATTCGGAGGTGCGTGCGAGGTGGTCGCCCGCAAGCGCGTTCAGCAGCGTTGATTTACCCACGCCTGAGCCGCCCACGAGCGCAATCACCAGCACGTCGCCCCAGAGCGCCTGTCGTTCCGCGAGTTCATCGACGCGCGCGCGCAGCAGAGCGGTCTCGCACCGCAGCCGCTCCCACGGCCCGTCATACGACGCGAGGCGCCGAAGTTCGTTCAGGATGTCTGCAAGGCTTTCCGGCACAGGTCGAGTTGTTCTCCCAGGGTAGCCAGCGCTTCGCTCTCGAGCGGGGCCAGCGCCGCGGCAATACCGCGCTGCGCCGGCTCGATGAGATGCCGCGCGAGCGCCGCGGCAAGCGCCGCACGTTGCTCCTCGCGCCAGGGGGACAGGAAATCGAACAGTGCGTCGCCAAACTGATACTCGATCACGCGCGCGACAAACTGCTCCATCAGCGGCCCCGCCACGATCATCGCCTCCGGCACGCCGATGCCGCCTGTGTACAGAGAAATAGGCACGGCAATCGCCGCGGGCGTCAGCGCAAGCAGCAAATCGAGCGCGAGCAACACGTGCCGCTTCTCGCGGTGCTGTTCCCACCAGGTGTCGAGCATCTTGCGCGCGTGCTGCCGGAACGCCTCCGAGATGCTCTCGGCCGTCAGCGTTTCCTCAGCGACACGCGCGCCTATCGCGGTCAGGTCCAGCAATTCGAGTTCGCGGCGCAGCACTTGCGCCGCCGGCCCGCCGGTTCGCCGGCTCATTTCGAGCAGGCTGGTTGCCAGGTCGCGGGTTATCCGCTCGATGGCGGCGCGATGCCGCTGCCGCAGCGCGGACTCCGTTTCGGGCGTGTCGCCCGATTCGAACGTGGCGCGCTGGACCACCGCGCGGCGCACGACGCGCCCAAACGCAATAGCCCCGCGCGCGATGGTGCTGCTGGTCTGCCCGATGGCGCGCCCTACAGCCCCTCGCTTCGACTGCACGAATTGATGAAACAGCCCGCCGACCTCCGGCCCGGGGGCCGGGTCGTATTCTCGGGCGAACTGCTGCGCCCGCGCCGATACTTCCGCGTGCATGCGTCGCAGGACCGCCCCGAACCACTCCCCTTTTTCGAGGAATCCGCCGGCTTCCTGGACGAACCGGGCGACACTGTCGCGGTAGACGCGGCGCTTCAGTTCGACCACGTCGATATCCGCGAGATAATCGCCCAAGGCGCCGCGGCCGTCCAGCCTCAGGACAGGCCGCGACGGATTCCGCGCAAGGGAGGGATCGTAGGGGACGACGAAGCCGGGCGCCTGCCCAAGACCCGCGGCGCCGCAAAAGTCGTCCAGTTGCCTGCGCGCCGCGGCAAAGTCCTCCGCTGGATTTGCCTTGTTCATCACGGGCACTACGAGCCGCCCCGCCGCGTGGGCCGCGCGAAAGAACGTAATGACGCGCTCATCTTTGTATTTTTCCGGCGTCAGCACGGCAACGACCACATCGCCTGCCGCGCGCAGGTGCTCGGCCACTTGCCAGTTCCGCGTCATGATCGAGTCGATATCCGGCGTATCGAGCAAGGCGAGGACATCCGGCAACTTGCCGGTTTCATAGATGTAGAGCGCATTCTCCGGCCCCTCGTAATGCAGCACATCCTCCGGCGAAGCCAAGCGCACCGGCGTGAACTCGGGCACCAGCTTGGCCTCCATGCATTGCGCACAGCGCATGGGGCTTGCCGCCAGCAGCGGGCGGCACGTCGCGGCGGCCGTCGCGCGCACCGGGCTCGCCGTCTCGCCCAGCAGCAAGTTGAACACCGTCGATTTGCCGGTGTTCGTGCCGCCCGCCACCGCCACGACGAGGCAGCCTGCCCCCGCCAGATGCGGCACAAGCTTGTAGGTGAGCAGCGCGCGCCACTCGCCGGTATCCGCGAAAAGAAAATCCAGGACTTCCGGCTGCGGCGACAACGCGGCGCGCAGCCGCTCCAACGCGGCCTCGAATGCGCACAGGCCCTCTCCCAGCTCTTCCTGCATAGCCGCATAGCCTACGTGCTGCGGTGAACACGGGTCAAGGGACGACGCAACGGACCATGAAACCGCTACGCCTGCACCGATTCCACGTCCCAGCGCAGACACCGCTCGCGCATCTCTTCGGTCGTCGCGGCGGCGAGGTAGATGCGGGTGCGCGCACGGCCGGTCTGGCCGGGTCTGAGTGCGCCAAAGCCCGCCGCGCTATGGATGCACGAGTATTCTATGTTCTGGAACAGGAACAACGCGGGTTCGGACACCGTCGCAAGCGCGCGCCGCCCGTCCGCCGACGCGATGGCGATCCACGGTTCGAGCACGACGTCCGGCGTGGCTTGGAAATACGCCACGAAGGGAATCTGCCGGCCTTTCGGGGCCCCCTCGACACTGTACAATTGAACCGTAGGCCGCGGGCCGAACACGCGCGGCAAGGACGCGAGCCGCGCGCACGACCCCAGATATCCCACCCAATGCCGCAGGCATTCGTAATCGAATATGGCGTCGTAACTGCCGGGGCTCACGCAGTTGAATGCCAGGGACTGCCGCCAGCGGCGGTTGCCCCGGTTCGTCAACGACTGTACGACTTCCACGCAGTCGTCAAACGGCATCACGTCGAGCGAGTACTGCAGTCTGCCTTCTGCTTTGCCCTCGCAGCGCCACGCGCCACGGTCCTGTTCCGTCCAGACAATCGACGTGGTATCGCCGAACCAGACCGCCCCCGCCGCGTCTCCTATCGCTTCAGGAAAGCCGCAATAGAGCGTCAGGCCCGGGAACACATCCGACCCGCTTACCTCAAAGCTCATTGCGCCTTGCACGGCGCGCAGTTGCAGCGCCGCCATGTCAGGCGCTCTCCTTCACGCAACGGAACCCGAAATACGAAGAGCGTTTCCTGTCGAACCCGCTCAGGAACCGGGATGCCGCGCGCAGATGCAGCGGCGACCGCGTCAAAAAACAGCCGCCCCTGGCGAATGCGGCGCCTGAGACGGGGCCATCGGCGCACCATTCCGCCACATTCCCTGCAAGGTCCATCACGCCGTAGGGGCTCGCCCCTTTCGGGTGCGCGTCCACCGGCGCCGTGCCGTCCGCGAACGTCCGGTTCCAGCAACACGCTTCGGGTTCGAATGCGTTGCCCCACGGATACGCGAGTCCGCCGGGGCCGCGAGCGGCCTTCTCCCATTCCGCTTCCGTTGGAAGCCGTTTTCCGGCCCACGCCGCGTAGGCCAGTGCGTCCGCGCGGTTCACCGTGACCACGGGGTGGTTCCACAGCCGTTCCGCCGGCTTGGGACCACTCCAGTGGGTAGGAACCTCGTGCCCCGTCGCCTCACAGAAACGGGCAAATTGCGCATTGGTAACGGGATAGCGGTCTATCGCGTACGCGGGCAAGGCCACGCGTCTCTCCGGTGTTTCCCCCCGCAGCCAGCTCGGATGATACCCGTGGTCACGCGCGAGGCGCGCCGCGTTTTCTTCCGAAGTGCCCATCAGAAACGGCCCCGCGGGGATGGCGACCATATCCTCCTCATCCGCGGCGCGCAGGGCAGTCTGCAATGACGGCGCAACAGTCGCCGCAGTCCACCCCGCACGTTGCAGGGCGGCCCCCGCCGCAATCGCGCCCGCTTTCAGCAGCGTTCGCCGCGTATAACGTTCCATGGGTAGAGAATCTCCTGTGCGTGCCAGTCAAGACGCAGGCCCGATTATACCGGCCTCCGGCCCGGCGCTCGACTCTCCGAACTCTGACGGTTATCGAGACGCAAGAACGAAAAGACCAACCGCGCGATGCACGACACTGAATTCCTGCCGCGCGATGCGTACAATCAGGGAAAGCACCCGTCGGGGCGCGGAAAGCGAGGCAGCCATGAAAGAAGAATTCACACGAAACCCCGCAGATTGTTGCGCGCCGGGTTGCGGTTGCGGCAGCCGGGTGGACCGGCGCACGTTCGTCAAGACCGCGGGCGCGGGCGCGTTGACGCTGCTCGCGGCGCGCTTCTCCGCCATGGCGGGACCGTTCGAACGCACCGATTTCGAGAGACTCGTACCCATCGACAAAAAGCTGAGCGATGCGTGGGTCGCCTCTCTGTTCGCGCGCGGCACATCAACGGTCTACGAGGGCGAAGACCTCAGACTCATCGGCATGCCTGTCGGCGGGCTCTGCGCCGGGCAATTGTATCTTGGCGGCGACGGACGGCTTTGGCACTGGGACATTTTCAATCAGCCTTTCAGCACGGGCGCCAAGCACTATGCAGAGCCGATGACGCCGGTATCGCCGGTTGAGCAGGGGTTCACCTTGAAGGTCGGCGATGACGTCCGTCCATTGGACAGCACCGGCTTTTCGGCGGTGCGGTTTCGCGGGGAGTATCCAATCGGCGTCGTCAGATACGAGGACCCAGCCGTCCCGGTAGCAGTGACGCTGGAAGCGTATTCGCCGTTTCTGCCGCTCAACGCGGACGATTCGAGCCTGCCTGCGGTGGTCCTGCAATTCACGCTGGAAAACCAGGCAGCGGAGCCGCTGGACATCGCATTGACGGGCCGATTGGAGAACGCGGTCTGCCTTTACAGCCGCACGCTGACGGGCAACCGCCGGAACGAGCTGGTAAGCGCAAGCGGACTCGCCTTCCTGGCGTTCTCGGCGGAGAAAAACGAGGAGCCGGAGGAAGCGCCCAAACCGGACATTGTCTTCGAGGACTGGGACAAGGCAACGTATGACGGCTGGACGGTCGAGGGCACGGCGTTCGGCCCCGGGCCCGTCAGAAAGCTCCACGTCCCGGCCTATCAGGGCGACGTGGGCGGGGATACGCGTCGCGTCGTGAACTCGCACGCCAGCGCGCCCGGAAACGGCGTCGAAGCGAAGGACGCCGCGACCGGAAAGCTCACGAGCTGCTCGTTCACGGTCGCGCGCCGGTTCATCCATTTCTGGGTCGGCGGCGGCAATCATACGGACAAGACCTGCCTGAACGTGGTGTCGGACGGTCAGGTTGTCCGCACCGCCACGGGCAAGGCCGACAATCGCATGACGTTGCAGTCATTCGATGTCCGCGGGCTCATGGGCAAGGACGCCGTCATCGAGATCGTCGACGCGGAAAGCGGCGGCTGGGGCAATATCGGCGTCGGGAAGATTACGTTCAGCGACGTGCCGCTCGCCACGGGCGAATTGGAGCAGATGCCCGATTTCGGGACAATGGGCCTGGGCCTGCTGGGAGCGCCGCCGGAAATCTGTTCGGAGGAAACCACCGCGCCGCTGAGCGAAAGACTGGTTGGGGAGCTCGGCCGATCCCTGCGCATCGAAGCGGGGCAAGCCGCGACGGTCACATTCGTGCTGGCGTGGCATTTCCCGAACCTGACCATGGACAGACTGCCGGGAGGGCGGCACTACGCGACGCGGTTCGGCTCGGCCGCCGAGGTTGCGCAATACGTGGTTGAG
>JAGMZX010000001.1:27076-70995 GCA_018005585.1 Candidatus Hydrogenedentota bacterium
GCGAACATCGCCGCGCAATTGTTCGACGGCGAGTATTTCGTCAACAAACCGGACCCAAATCACAGCGAGGCGATCAACAGCGGCTCCGGCTGCGAAATCGATCAGGTGCTCGGCCAGAGTTGGGCCTGGCAGGTGGGCCTGGGCCGCGTGCTGCCAGAGCAGGAGACCTTGTCCGCCCTCCGGTCCCTGTGGCGCTACAACTTCACACCCGATGTCGGACCGTACCGCGAGGCCAACAAGCCGGGCCGCTGGTACGCGATGCCCGGCGAAGCGGGGTTGCTGATGTGCACGTTCCCGCGCGCGGACTGGGACTACGACAAGGCCAAGGGCACGGGGCCGGGCTGGGCCGCGGGCTATTTTAACGAGTGCATGAACGGGTTCGAATACCAGGTAGCCGGGCACATGATCTGGGAGGGGCTGCTGCTCGAGGGGTTGGCCGTCGCGCGCGCCGTGCACGACCGCTACCACGCCTCTCGGCGCAATCCGTGGAATGAGATCGAGTGCGGCGATCATTACGCGCGGTCGATGGCCAGTTACGGCGTGTTTCTGGCCGCGTGCGGCTTCGAATACCATGGCCCCAAGGGACACATCGGCTTCGCGCCGCGCCTGACGCCTGAAAACTTCAAGGCCGCCTTCACCAGCGCCGAGGGCTGGGGCACTTTCTGGCAACGTATCGAAAACGGACGCCAGAAAGATGAGATCGCGTTGAAACGGGGCGCGCTCCGCCTGCGCACGCTCGCGCTGGCCCCGGCGGGACCGGTCTCGACCGTCACGGTGACCATCGCTGGACGCGAAGCCGCGTGCGAACATCGCGTGGAGGACGGCCGGCTGCTGATTACCTTGTCGGAGCCCGCGGAAATCCATGAGGAGGAAAGACTCAGCGTTTTCATCGCGTAGGAGGCAAATGTTGCGCTTTCATTGTCGTTGAGAACGGGAGTTGTCCTCTGTGGCGCACATCCTGCGATAAGCTTGGAGAATGAGGCGTATCGACGGGGCTCAATTGCCTTCCGCGAGTTACTGCATGGCATAGAAGACGCAGATCATCGGGAAACTGTCCGAGCCTTCAAGCAAGTCCGCTATGGGGCCGGTCACCGGACGGGCAGTCATGTCATCCTTCGTCAGCGCCAAGCCCCACATCGCCGCACAACCGTTCCGAATCACAGAGAGCTGGCGAGAAGCGCGCTTCGACCTCTTGTTCGCAGGGCCGGGCTCACGGTTGAGGACTCTAACGAACTCCGCTGAACATGCGGCCAGGAACGTCTTCCTCTCCCGATGTGATACAGATCCCGGTTTGTTGCTCCGGTTACTCCTGTCCCGGCGCCCGGAGTTCCGAGACGAGCTGCTCCGCGTTCAGCCCCGCGAGTGCAATCTCCGGATCATGGATCAGCGTCGCGAACCGGTAACTCACAGTCTGCGGGGGACCCGCGTGCAGCTGCACCGCAATGTTGCCGGCGCGTTCACCCGAGGGGTCCACGCAGGCAACGCCGAGCGTGCCGTTGATGGCGGTCCAGATAGCCGGGCCGACGGCGAGTATCTCGTAGCGGTTCCACTCGCCCGGCTTGACGGCCTTCTCCGCGCGGTCGAGCCAGAACAATTTGCCGCGGCCATGTTCATGGTAGAGCCGGCCCCAGACATCCTGTCCGATGTCGGCCTGGTAACCGAGGGCCTGTCCGTGTTCGTCGATTTTCTGCGAGCGGAACTGCACGCCGGAATTGGCCGTGTTCGGTTCCAGCCTGACGTCGAAGGCCAAGTAAAAGTCGCGGACTTCGCCGTTGAACCAGATGAATTCACTGCGCGGTATCTGCGCGTCGCTGTGACCTGTGAGCGCGCCGTCCTCGAAACGCCAGAAATCCTTGTGCCCCGTCCAGCCGGGCAACCCCTCCGTGGCCACGATGCTCGCGTCCTCGCGCGGCGCAGCGCCCAGTTTCCGCGCAATGGCGATGGCGGCCTGGACGCTCTCCGCGCGCACGGCTTCGTTCCCATACTGCTGCAGCGCGAGGTCGAACGCGTCCGCCAGCGGCACGTCGGACAGTCCGCTGAGCACGAGTTTGCGGTCGTCGTCGGATTCGGACTGTTCCATGAGCAGCGCGTAATGCCGCAGCCGCTCGCCGTTTCCGATCGGGCCTTCCCGCAGCAGGCGCACCGCGCCGCGGCGCGCCAGAAGTTTCACGCGCGCGTCCGTGGACGTCGCGGCCAGTTCCATGACCGTGGGGAACGCGTCGAAAACCGGCCATTCGCAAATCTCGCGCAGGGCCGCGTCCTGGAGCGCGCCTTCGCCCCGCGCGGTATTCATGACGACCTCGAACGCCTTCGGGCTGCCGGTCGCGCCCAGCAGCCGCAGCATGGCGAGTTTGGCCTCGCCCTGAGCCACGTCGAACGCCGAAACGAAGGCGTCTACCAGGGCAGCGGGCGCTGCCGGCGTCGCGAACACGAGCGTTTCGCCTTCCGCGGCGGTTTTAGTCGTGGCCACGCCGTCCAGCGTGTAGGTTACGCGCAGCCGCTTCACAACGCCCGGGGCCGTGTCGCCCGCGAGGCCGTTCGAGGCTACGACCGACGTCGCGCCGGACGCCACCAGTTGCGCGATCTTCTCAGTCACATTGGCCGAGGGGCCGTCGGGCAGGTCGCCGTAGGCTGCTTCCTGAATGACAATGTCGCCCGTGGGCGCGCGCTTCTGCCGTGTGCATAACGCCTGCAGGGCGCTTTCGGCCGCTTCGCGCTCCGGCTGTGCCGCGGCGGCAAGCACCTGTTCCAGCAGGGCGGCCACCTGGTCCATGCCGGCGTGGGTGCGCAACGCCTGCAATGCGGCCACGCGCACGCCTTCGTCCGCATCGGATTTGGCGGTGCTCATTAACAGGTCAACGGGTTCATGCAGACCACCGCGCCCGATCAGATCGATGGCCAGCTTGCGCGCCTCGACCTTATCGCTCCGCAGCAGCGCAGTGAGCCGCGCGTCGCCCGCCTCGCCGGGGAAATAGCTCAGTGTGTCCTGCGCGACCGTGGCCAAGGCCGCGTCTTCAGACCAGATCAGTTGTTCGGCCAAGTCCAGCGCGGGCGCATAGCCCACGCGCGCGAGCGCCCGCAGCGCCGCCACGCGCACCTCGACGGGCCCCTCTTTCGCCTCATTCATCAGCGCAGAACCCGCGGCGTCGCCGCCGCGACAGGCCAGCGCCTCGATCAAACGCGCCTTGCGCTCGACGGGCAGCGACGGAAGCACATCCGCAAGCCCCTTCGTGACCGCGTCGCCGCCCTCCATCTCCCGCGCGATGCGCAACGCGACGGCAAACAGGTCTTCGTTGTCACCGCGCAAGGCTTCCGTCAACAGCGCCAGCCCTTCCTCCATGCCGCGCGTGAGAATAGCCCCGCGCAGGGCCCCGGCGGGCACCTCCGGCGGCGGGTTGTCCAACGCGCGCAGCCGGTCATAGACCGCCGCGGCCTGCTCGCGCTGGCCTTGTGCGGTCATCTTCTCGGCGCATTCGAGCAAAGCCGCGCAATAGATGCGCAGCTTGCCCACGGGCATCCCGCCCTGGCCTATCGCAGCATCCAAGGCCTGCGCGGCCTCCAGCGTGCCGATATTGCCCAGCGCCTCGGCGGCGGCCTGCGACACAACGATGTCCGTCGCGGGCAGCAGCGCGATCAGCGCGGGTGCCGCCTGCTCGTCGCGGCGTTCTCCCAGCGAACTGATAATGCCCGCCTGAAGCGTGCCCCTCGTTTCCTGCAGCGCGGCGCGCAGCGCCGCGCCCGCCTCGGGATACGGCATCGTCTCCAGCGCGAGCCGCGCCATGTGAGAGAGTCTCTCGTCGCGCAGCAACGGAGCAAGCGCGGGGATGGCGTCCGCGCCGCCCTTTATGACGAGCGCGCGGCATGCTTCCGCCTTCTCCTCGAAGGGCGCATCGGACTTCAAGACGGCAATCGGGCCGGATTCCTGCGCCGGGACCGGCGCCGCCGCATACAGCAGAATGCCCGCGAGGGCCAGCAGGATTATGGTGTTCCGCATGGTATTCCCTTCCATGTCGTGGCCGTGCTTCAGATGGTCCACGGTTCGCGCTGTGCCCGTGCAAGCAGGCGGTTCGCTTCCTCATCGTTCACGAATCTCTCGGCAACCGGGTCGAATTCGAGGTCGCGCTCGAGCCACATGCAGATGTTCGCGGCGTGCACGGTGCTCATCGACCGGTGCATCACCGTCGGATTGGCGACGGTCTCCTCACGTGATTTCACGCAGTCGAGGAAGTTGCGCATGTGGTCAAGCGCGCGCCCCGTGCGTGCCGTGTATTCACCGACCACCTCGTCGTACTCGGCGAGCAATTCCGGCGAAGACACGTCCGGCGCGGCGTAACCGTCCGCCGCCGCGGCCCAGCCGCGCTCGCCGTCGAAACGTTCGCCGCACGAACCGTACCAGTACTGGTCGCCCCGGGAAAGAACCAGTCTCTGGCCCGTGGCGAAGGTGCAGACCATGCCGTCGCCCGAATCGTTGTTCACGTATGCGTATTTGACGGGGCAAGTATCGCCGAGGCCGAGGCCTGCCTGCGCCTGCGCAAAGGTATGCGCGCCCCACTCGCCGATGCAGCTCGTGTGGAAATCGTAGTCGCCGCGCCAGCCGCCCTTCACATACTCGATATTGAACGGACGCCACGGGCACGGCCCCAGCCAGATGTCCCAGTCGATCTCATCGACGGGCGGCTGCTCCTGCGCAGGCATCCAGGCGTGGGGCATCTTCGCCGCGTCCCACGGCGCGATGTGCGCGTAGGCCGTGTGCACCTTGCCCAGCCGGCCCGTGCGCGCCATTTCAATCGCGAACACGTGGTTCGCCTCGCTCAGCCGCTGCGTGTCCGTCTGGTAGACGCGCCCGAACCGCCGCGCCGCCTCGACCACCGCCTGCCCTTCCGCAATCGTCATCGTGGACGGCTTTTCCGTAAACACGTCTTTGCCCGCCCGCATCGCGCGGATGGACGCCTGCGCATGCCAGTGGTCGCCCGTGGCGATCAGCACCGCATCGATATCGGGCCGTTCGACGAGGAACTCGCGGATATCGCGGTACATGACGCAGTCTTTGTTGCCATACGTCTCGTCGACAAACGCTTTCACCGCCTCGCGCTGCTGCTTCCAGATGTCACAGATGGCAAGCACCTGCACGTCGTCGTTCCCGATCATCCAGCGCAGGTCGTGGAAGCCGCGGCCATGTATGCCAATGCCGGCCGCCGTGATCCTCTCGGAGGGCGGCGTGGCCCCGTTTCTGCCCAGCACCGCCGCCGTCACGATGTTCGGCGCCGCAACGGCCGCCCCGGCCGAGCACAAAAAAGTCCTGCGGGATATCTTGTTCTTCATCCGGACTTCCTCCGAGTGTTGCGATGCGCGCCAATGCGCGTTTCCTGGCGCCGCATCCCCGAAAGGCGCATTGTGCGTTCAAACCGGTGCCCGAGTCAAAGCACTTGCGAGGAAAGGGTCATGCAGAAACAGCTTCGCGCTCGTGATCCACAAACCGATGCGCAACCTGCCCCGCGTCCATGGCGGCCTTTGGCGGGGCGTTTCCCCGGGCAGACCTGCGGGAGATGGCGGTGGCCTGCCGCTATCATCCCGTCCAGAATCATCCCCTTCCCTGCGGCAATACGCGGACACGCGCCGGAACGGCGCTCCTGTTCCTCGTTCTCGACAGTTACGAAGCGCGCGTCCCCGGACCAACTCGCTGTCTGCTCGCCCCGCGCGGCAAGCATGTCAGCTCCAATGCCGCCGCGTTCTTGCGCACGCTCACGGCCCCCGTAGACTGCCCATTCCGCCTCAAAAGGCGTTCAGGCCGGCTGCATTACCTGAAGCGTCACGTTCGCGACGAGGTTCTTCACCTGCTCGCGGTACGCGGCCATGTGCGGGGCCTTCAGGTGTGTGCGCAACGACTCGATACTCGCCCATTTTTCGACGACGGTCACCACGTCTTCGCGGAGGGGCGCCTGAGACCCGATGCCCGAATTGAAATCGACAACGGGCTCGTACAATATGCAGCCGCTCTCCGCTACGACGTTCGGCACATTACCCTTGAATATCTCGATGAATTCGGCGCGCTTGCCGTGCTTGACCTCGATCACCGCAACAACAAAGACAGGCCTGCCGCCGTCGTCCGCCGCGGCCCCGCCGCCGGTCGTGTCCGCCGCGAACGCCGCGCCCGCGCCCGAAAACAACAATGCCGCAACAAAATCTCTCCGTGAGAAATTCATTCGAAAACCTCCGTTGACACAGTGGTTCCGTGCCGGTTGACCCAACGGACGCGATTGTAGCATCCGTTCCGCGCCGGCCCAAAGGCACACCCAGCATTTGAGGTGCGCACCGGCACGAAAGAGGGGTATGCTGGGGGAATGTGGGAGAACCAATAGCGGAGGGGTTTGACATGCGTCGCGTCGTTCACATGCGTCTTGCACTCATCTTCATCGTGGGACTGCCATGGGCGCTGCTTTTCGCCGGTTGCGGCGGTTCGGACGGCAAGGAGGAGGCGCCCGCGGCGGCAGAGCCCGTCGCAGGAGCCGCGGCGCGGCCCCAAGCCGCCGCACTCGCTCCGCCGGCCGGGCCACCGGACCTATCGGAGCCGGATTTGACGGTGCTGGCATGGTTCGACCGCTTGCCCGCGGGAGACGTCGACCGGCTGCTCGAGCTGGTGGACCCCACCAGCGCGTTGGCCAGCGGCACGGAAGACATGCGTGAGGAACTTGCGCAGACGCCGGAAAGCGAGTCTGTGCAGGACTTGAAGCTGACGCAGGCCGCTATCCCGCTTGTGTATGCGAAACTGGTATGCACACCGAAGATCAAGGATGTCTCCATTACGGACCGTGACGCCGTCGTCAGCGTCGTGATTGCGAAGGACGCCGACGGAGACGACATCGTGCACGAGTTTGCGCTAAAGAAGCGGATCGACGAAACAACGCGTGAATTCGGCTGGTACATCGTCGAAGCGCGGCATTCAAGCTCGATTCAGGTCTACTTTGAGAGATTCTTGAGCGACGCGGACGGCCTCATAGAGACAGCCATGGCGGAGGATGCCGCTTTCCGCGAGGCGGTGTTTGACCTGGGCGAGCGCATGGGACCCGGCAGCCGCCGCGAAATGATTGCGGAGGAGCGAGCCAAGTTGCGCACGAGCGAGCAACGCATCGGGCGTTTGGCGGATGCGCTGAAGGCATACGCAGCGGACCACGAAGGGGAAGCCGGTCCGAAAGACCTGGTGGCGGGCCTGTTCCCGGCCTATATCGACTCACAGGAGGCCTTCAAGGCGCCGGGAGACACTGATGCCGCCTGCGGCTATTACTATGCGCCCCCCGAGCGCCCGGTCGGCGCAACTGACGCCGACCCCAGGCGTCTGGTTCTTTGCGAGAAGCGGCCCAACAGCCGGGTTGGAGTCTTCGCCCTTTTCGAGGACGGCCAGATTCGCATCATGGAGGAGGAGGATTTGGAGGACCTGATAGATACCTACGTCCCGTCCGTGGCCGCCGCGGAAGACAGCCAGAACAATCTGAAGCAGTTTGGCCTGGTGCTCAAGATGTTCGCCAACGAGAGCCGGGGCGAGAAGTTCCCGCCTCTGGCGCCGCGCGCCGGCGTGCTGATGTTTGACGGCGCCGTGGTCTACCCGGAATATCTGACGGACCTCACGATTCTCGTCAACCCGGCGCACCCGGACCGCGAGGCGCAGGCACAACGCCTCAGCGGGGGCATTCCCGGCCAGGAGCAAGTGTACGATTTCGTAAACGATGTGGGTTACGTGTATCTCGGATACCTGCTGGAAAATGAACAACAGGGGCTCGTCTTCTGCAGGGCTTATCCGTCGCTTGTGGCCGAAGGCAAACTGGACGATGACCTGCTTGTCGGCATGGGCGAAGGCAACGTCGGCGGCAGCAGCATCTACCGCTTGCGCGAAGGCATAGAGCGGTTTCTGATTACCGACATCAATAACCCCGCGGCGACGGCGCAGGCCCAGTCGGCCATTCCGGTGATGTGGGAATGGCCATTGCCCCATTCGGACGGCAGCATCAGCGTGTTGTACATGGACGGCCACGTCGACCGCGTCCCAAAAGGCCTGTTCCCGAACACGGATGCGTTTCTCGACGCACTACGCGGGGTGCAGGCTCTGCGCGCCCCCTGAACGGGGCCGCGGGCAACCGTTGCCTGGAGGTCAGGCGACGGGTTTCACGGCAAAAATGCCCGCGCCGCCGGCAAGGCATGCGATGCGGGCCGCAGGAGGGACTATCATGCGGATCAGTTGCGCGTTTCTTCTCCCGGTTTGCCTGACCCTGACCGCAGCCACATTCGCGCAGCAGGTTGGTGTGCCGAATCCGTCTTTCGAGAGTGCCGCCACAGATGGCACGAGCGCTCCAGATGCCTGGACCCTCTCGGGAGGGGAAGGCGCGTGGGATGCCGGCGCGGCCGACGGAGCGCGCTGCGTCAGCGTGACGGGAAACGGCGCGCCCGGCAGCAGCAACTACTGGCGCACGGCAGCCCTGCCGTTCGCGCCGTTCACGGTCTGCCGCCTGCGCTTCGAGGCGCGGCGCGTTCATGGAGGAGGCGGCTGCGCGATCACCGGGCCGGCATTCTGCAACCGGGATCTCGGCGAGCTGACGGACTCGTGGCAGGAATGCACATCGGTGTTCGTGACGCCCAGCGAACCGGGAACGGACCAGCGGTGGCTGCGGTTCGGCCAGTGGGAAATGAACGGGACGGTCGCCTATGACACGGTGGAATTGGCGCCCGCGCAGGCCGTTTATCGCAGCATGAATGGCATCGCGCTCGGCGAAGGGGAAAGCATTGCCGGGGACGAGTACGTTTTTCGCGCACCGTACGAGAGCCTTTGCACGAACCACGCGCGACCGCTCGCCGTGAACCGCTGCACGTTTAACACCTGGCGCTGGGCATTCGGGACGGACAGCGAGGTCGTCTACCGCCACGAAATCGGGGGCATCGCGCAGACCCGGGCGCGTGTCGAACTGAACATCGGCCATTATGTTTCGGGCGCGCTCGCCGTCGAGGCTTCGCGCGACGGCGCCGTGTGGCAAACCATCGGCACGCTCGCGGCCCCGGGCACAGGCGCGTTCGACATTCCCGCGGACCTGCTGCCCGCGCCGGAATTGCGGGTCCGCCTCTCGGCGCGCGCGGACGCCGCCGCACCCGCTGACCTCCAGGTCAACGCGTACACCTACACGGCCAGGCTCGAGCGCGCGCCGGGCGACCTGCGCGGCGCCACGCAATATGTCGCGATTGCGAAGAGCGACCCGCGCCTCGAAGTCGAGATTCTCTCCCTCGGCGACGCGATCCCCGGCGGAGACAATGTGTTTCGCGCGCGCGTGCGCAATCTCACCGATCACGTGATCGCAGCGCGGCCACGGCTTGTGGTCACAGGCGGCGGCGTGGAAACGCGCGAACGCACCGCGATCGATCTGGCGCCGGGCAACAACGAAATCGCGCCCGCGTACACGCTCCGCGCGACCGGCCGCAACGATGCGGTCTTCTCGCTCGGGGGCGGCATCGCATTTCGCGCGGAGACCACCTTCCACGTGGCGGACCTCTATTGCGCGGATTTCGGCGCGGTGCTGCCGGATTCGAGCGACGCCGTGGGTCTGTGGTGGGCGGCGTCCGGCTGGAAAATCAGCGACACCCGGCCTGTCCCCGGGAGCAAAGACAAGGCGTTGCGCATCCAGGCCGCGCGCAACGAAACGGAAGCAGCGCAACTGGTGGTCCGCCCGAGCATGGGCTTGCAGGGACTGACCGCAACGGCCGGCCCGCTGGATGGGCCCGGCGGCGCGCGCATTGGCACCGAAAACATCGACGTGTTGCGCGTGCGCTATGTGCCGGTGACGCGGCCCACGGACCGCACGGGCGCGGTGGCCCCGTGGCCCGACCCGTTGCCGCCGTTCTCAGGGCCAATTACCGTGGCCGCGAACAAGAATCAGCCGCTCTGGGTGCGCGTGCACGTGCCGGAAGACGCCGCAGCGGGCGTGTATCGCGGCGCGATCATGCTGCGCGCCGAAGGATTTCAGGCGCTTGCTCCAGTCGAGGTCGAGGTGTTTGATTTCACAATGCCCGACCGCATGACCTGCGTGACCGCGTTCGGTTTCGGCCTCGGGCGCGCTTTCGAGTACCAGGACATCAGCGACCCGTCGCATCAGCGCCAAGTCTGCGACCAATATCTTGCCGCGTTGAGCGCGCACCACATCACGCCCTACAACCCCGCGCCAATGGATTCGCTCCTGTACACATGGCCCGAAATACCGAAGGACCGTGCCTTGACACCGGAAGAAATCGCGGCGCTGAAGCCAACGTTCCAGTGGGACGCCTGGGACCGCGCCATGACGAAGGCCTTCGACGAATACCACTTCAACAGCTTCTCCGTAGGCGTGCCCGGCATGGGCGGCGGCACGTTTCATTCGCGCCACGAACCGGAATTGCAGGGATTCAAGGAGGATTCGCCGGAGTATCAGGCGCTCTTCAACTCCTGGTGCGGTCAGGTGGAGGCGCACCTGCGCGGGAAGGGCTGGCTCGACATGTCCTATGTCTACTGGTTCGACGAGCCCGACCCGAAGGACTACGCATTTGTCATGAACGGCTTCCGCAAATTGAAGGAGGCCGCACCGGGCATCGGACGCATGCTGACCGAGCAGGTAGAGCCGGAGTTGACCGGCGGGCCGAACATCTGGTGCCCGGTCACGCCGGAATACGACCATGATGCGGCGGAAGCGCGCCGCGCGGAGGGCGACCATTTCTGGTGGTACGTCTGCACGGGGCCGAAAGCGCCCTACGTCACGCTGTTTATCGACCACCCCGGCACGGAGATGCGCGTGTGGCTGTGGCAGACGTGGCAGCGCAAGATCGAGGGCATTCTCGTCTGGGAGACGACCTACTGGCACAGCCCCGAGGCATACCCGGACCGTCTGCAGAACCCCTACGAAGACCCCATGGGCTGGACCACCGGGTACAGCACGCCGTCGGGCACGCGCCTGGCCTGGGGCAACGGCGACGGGCGGTTCCTGTATCCGCCCGAAGCCGCCGCGGACGGCAATCCCGGCAGGCCGGTGCTCGACCCGCCCGTCGACACGGTCCGCATCGAGATGTTGCGCGACGGCATCGAGGATTATGAATACCTTGCGATGCTGCGACGGCTACTCGCGGCCGAAGGCGGCGACCTCTCCGCGCGGCAACGGGCGGATTACGAGGCGTTGCTCACGGTGCCGGCCGAGATCACAGCCAGCATGACCGAGTTCACGAAAGACCCCGCGCCCATTGCGCGCCACCGCGAAGCCGTCGCCCGCGCCATCGAACACCTTTCCCGGTGAGACAAGCCCGCAAACCGGCGACGCCGGCGTAACGCAAGGAACCCGGCGGCAAGCAGGCGACGGTCATGCCGCGGACGGTCCGCCGTTCATGTCTCCGGCGCATCCGGCGAAGCCGCGGCCTCCGGAACCGGTTGTGCCGGGGAATTGAGACTGGGCCCGGCTTCGGGCGGAGACGGCGCCGCGCCTTCCGCAGGTTCGGGAAGCGCCGGAACGGGCGGCGTCAACCCGGTGTCGGCCAGGCGGCCGTCGCGCCAGAGAAAGAGGAACAGGCTGATGCCGCGCCCATAGTTCTTCACGCCTTCCTTGATGCCTTGCGCCTGGAGGTACTTGTCGTAGGCGCGCCAACTGGCCTTCTGCAGCCATTCGATACGGTAGCGGGCGGCTGCCTCGCGGGCCTTCTTGAGGTCTTCCCGCGCGATTTCCGGCAGCCGCTCCATGGCGGATTTCATCGCATCGCCCGGCAACTGGCGCACAAGGTCCATGTACATGTCGAGCGCCACGGCGTAGCGCGCATACGGGTCCGCGGCGCGCACCCCGGAGACAAACCCGATCAGCGTGGCCTCGGCTTCGGTGCACATGCCCGCGATGTGGCCCAGTTCGTGCGCGCCCGTCGAGACGAACGCGGTATCGGGCAGCCCCCCATCGACGTGCGGCTCAAGCGTAAAGGGCGTGCAGATGCCGGAGGTGCCGTTCGCCAGGAGCAGCCCTTCCGGCGTCGCCTTCACGCCATCGGGCAGCCAGAGCGAGTGGCCGTCCCATTCCTTGATAGTGGTTTTCATTGCGGCGGCGACAGCGGCAAGCGCGCGGTTCGCATCGCGGTCTTCCGGCGCCTGGGGTTGATCGTTGAGGATGGTCTCGAGCAGTTGCCCGCGCAACAGCGCCGATTCTTCGTCCGAGATCGCGCTAGTATCGAGTTTCAGCCGCTCCTCCGGCGCCAGCCGCTGGTAGCCCGCGCCCCAGAAGACCAGGAACCATATGGCGATGATGGGCGTGAGGAAGAAGGCCCACTGGAAGCCCCAGAAAAGACCCCGCCAGTGCGAGCGCCCCTTCACGAAACGCAGATACAACCAGTTCAAGGTCCACAGAAGCGGAAACCCCGCGACCAAAGCGATGGTCAGGGCAAGCGCAACGGAGAAATCCGCGCTGTTGGTCAGCGGCGCGACGCCAGCCACGATGACCCGGTAAACAAACCGCGTGTAGAACCCTTCGACGAAGGCCTGGGGCGGCGGAAATGCAAACCAAAGCCCTAGACCGGCCCAGCAGAACAAGCCGAGCACCATCCAGAACTTGCTCCAGCGCGAAACGCGCCGCGCCGGCTTCACGGCATGCGAGGAACTTGGCATGTCCCCTCCCTTGTGCGTTGTGGCCGCGGGCTCACGGCGGGCATTTCGCGCAGACCGACCGGAACAGCGCGGTGCTCAGGTACCGGTCGCCCCGGTCCGGCAACAACGTGACCACGGTCCCGTGGTCCATGCGCTCGGCGATGCGAATCGCCCCGGCGACCGCGGCGCCGCTGGAAATGCCCACGAAAAGCCCTTCCTGCATGGCCAGGCGCCGCGCGGCCTCGAACGCCGCGTCGTCCTGCATCATGATCTTGTCGTCGAGTTGGGCCGGGTCGTAAATCTCCGGCGCGAGCGACTCTTCGAGGTTCTTGAGGCCCTGAATCGCGTGGCCGGGCGTGGGCTCGACCCCAACGATCTGGATACGCGGCGACCGTTCTTTCAGATACCGGGACACCCCCATCAGCGTGCCCGTGGTGCCCATGCCCGCCACAAAGGCGTCAAGACGGCCGCCCGTCTGGGCGTAGATTTCCGGCCCGGTCGTCTCGTAATGGGCCAGCGTATTGTTCTCGTTCACGAACTGGTTCGGCATGTAGTAGAGGTCCGGCTGCTCCGCCAGCACGGCGTGCGCGCGCCGTCGCGCGCCATCGGTGCCTTCGCATCCGGGTGTGATTTCGACGTGCACACCGAACGCCTCGAGCACGTGGCGCCGCTCTTCGCTCACGCATCCGGGCAGCATGAGCTTGACCTTGTATCCCTTCAGCGCGCCGATCATGGCCAGCGCGATGCCTGTGTTGCCGGATGTCGGCTCGAGGATCGTCTTGCCCGGATGGAGTTCGCCCGATTCCTCGGCCTTCTTGATCATGTAGTAGGCGGTGCGATCTTTTACCGACCCGCCGGGGTTCGCCCCTTCGAACTTCGCGAGAATGCGCACCCGCGGGTTCGGGCTCATCCGCTGCAATTCGACCAGGGGCGTGCAGCCAATCGCGCCGAGCACGCCCACCGCATGTCCCGCCGCCGCTTCCACGCCTGAAGCCGCCACACCGCTTTCTTGCATGACCGCCGTCCTCCGCGCGCTACTCACCCACGCCTTGGAACCGGTCTTCCTCGTCCCGGAACAGGACATTGAAGGTCGTCAGGCTGCCGTATGCGCGCGAAATCAGTTTCTGTAACTCCAGCTTGTCCTCGTGGCCAAGCGAAGCGTGATTGTTGATCTTCTGCTCCATCACACGCAATTTTTCGCGCACCGATGTGATCTTCTTGAAAAAAGCCTCGATCGGGACTTCTTTCGTCTTGAGGCCCGGGTCGGCGGGTTTCAGCACCAGCGTGCCGCCGGACCACTTCGGCGCAATCTCGCAGCGCCCCATGCCCAGTTCCTCTTCGAGCACCTCGCGCAACAGCGCCTTGACCGTCTGCCAGCTCAGTTCCATAGCGCGTCTCCTCTGCTACGATTCCGGCCATGCCAGTTCCAGCACATACACCTGGCGCGTGCCCTCGTGCGTCGAGTCGATGCACACCCGCTTGCCGTCGCGGCTCCAGCGCGGATGCAGGTCACAGCGCCAGTCGCGTTTGAACGTGTCCGGTTCGTGAAACCGGGCCGCCTCGTATACCTGTTCCGTTTCCATGTCGCCGAGGAAGAACCGCCGCATCCGCCGCGGCCCCTCGGGGTAACTGTCGCTCACAAGCCACCGCCCGTCCGGCGAGAAATGACAATGGCCGTCGCGGTTGAGCACATCCGGCGCAACAGGCCGGTGGTCCTGCAATCCGTCCGTCAGCATCACGTGCAGCCATTTCGGCCCCGCCTCGAACCGCGACGAGACCATCAGCTGTCTCCCATTGCGCCAGTCGAAATGCGAGTTGTTCCACGCGTATGGCACGACACAGCGCAGCCCGCTCCCGTCTGGGGCAACGGTGTAGGCCGCGGAGATCAGGCTGCCCACGGGATTCTTGAAGCGGGCCAGGAAGAAAATGCGCGAGTCGTCGCGGCTGAAGAGCACGTGGTTGAACCACATGACGTCGTCCGCGCGGTCTTCCGGCGGCGGCTGATCATGAAAGACCTGATCGATGGTCACGATGAGATGGGTCTCGCCGGACGCGAGATCCATCACGTAGAGACCGTCATCGTCCGGGTGCGGGTCGTCCGTGGTGGATTCGCTGACGGCGGGATAGCCGTAGCCGGGGCGCGTCTTGTTGAGCCGCGCATAGCTGATGCAGGCCGCGCGTGCGCCGTCGTGGGACACGGCGGAGACGGCGCGCGGCAATTCGCGCCGGTCTCCCGAAAATACGTCTAGGATGACGGATTTCGCCGCGCCATTCGCGCAATCGTTGTAAATGATGCGGCGGTCCGGCGCCGTGCCGAGCCAGTGCGTCAGCGAGCCTTGCTGGAAGTTCCATGCGCGCGTCGTGGCAAGGGCGCGAAGTTCGCCCGAGACCGTATCCAAGAGACAGATGCGCGCCGCGTCGCCCGCGCGCACCTCGCGCCCGTCGAAGTCCGATTCCATGCAAACGAGGTAGCGGCCGGACGCGTTCCACGGGCAGACACCGTAATAGCTGCAGAAATGCGCCCTGGGTCCCTGGGTCAATGCGCGCACTTCCGTCACGCGCGGAAGGCCTTCCGGAACACCTGCGGCAATTTCAAAGCGCGCGGACTCTTCTTGTGCCGAGCCGCACCAGGCGAAGGCGGCAACCGCAAATACCACCAGACAGCAGGCTGCTCGTGCACTCATGGCCTCACATCCTTTCCCGATGGTGTTGAAGTCTCACTTCCCGGCACGCGCATTCGAGCCTCACGCGTCGCCTGTTTCCACCACCGTTTGTGTTTCGGCAATCACTTGGTCAAAGCTTAGGTCGCGCGCACGTTCGAGCCGCTGAAACCGTTTCTGATACTGCGCCGCCGCGTACCCGAGGAATTCGTCCTGGCTCACCCCGAACGGCGGCGGGTCATAGTGCGAGAAAATGTGCGTCACCACGGCCAGCCCCACCGGGAACAGGTCGTTCAACGTGGATTCGACAATGGACCACAGCGAAGGGTCCGCGGAAATCAGGCGGCTGAGCAGGTAGACGCCATACGCGATATGACGCGACTCGTCCTGCTTCAACTTGCCGATGCCTTCCCGCACGCCCGGCAGGATGCCGCAGCGGTCGATAATCGTGAAATAGGCGTGATACCCCGTTTCCGCGAGCATGCCTTCGACAATCATATTGTAGACGGTCGACGCGCGCGCCTGGGCCGCGGGCGAATGGTCCACTTCAAGGACGCGCAACGCCATAGGCAGCGCCTCGCACACGATCTTCCTGTAATTCGGCTCCTGGTAGGCGGTCAGGTCGGCCGGCGCCCCGCACACCTCCGCCAGCACGCGGCTGAAGAAGTCCACGTGCTTCGCCTCCTCCCACAGGAAGGTCGCCAGATACAACTCCTCCTCCGTCCGGCCCTCGTTCGCAACGACCCGGATAAGCGGCAGCAGGTCCAGCGTAACGGCCTCTTCGCCCGCGACGAACATCGACGACAGCCGCAGCACGATATCCTTTTCCTGGTGGTTGAGGCGGGCCCAGTCCGCCTTATCCTTCGAGAAATCGATCTCGCTCGGGTTCCAGACGCCCAGCTTCTTTGCGCGCTCGAACAGCAGCATGGGCGGCGTATCCCGGCGCAACCCCCGCGTGGTCGTCGTGAATCTGGAATGCGGCATGGCGGTCGGCTCCCTTCTGCTGCATGACGGCCATTCATTTTAACAGCCGGAGGCAAATCCGCCCAACCTGGCCCGGCACTGCGGAGGAACGCGGCCGAACAGGCAGGATAGCGCCTGACAGGAGCCCCCTAATTTGGACCCCGAAGCTTGACTTGCGCGGAGGGGGATCATTATGGTAGGCTGGTGAGCGTGGTACTGTGTCTCTTTGATGGCTCGATGCGTGGCGTCCTGCTATCGAATGGACGGTCCAGGCACCGAGGAACGATACCTGCCGGGAAAGAGGTATCATCGAAGAATGTTCCGCGCCATGAACACATGATTCGATTGAACTGAAACCAGATGGCGCGCCAGGAAGAGAAGCGATGAAACTGTATGTAGGCAATCTCCCGTACCAGACGAACGACCACTCCCTTGAAGCCCTGTTCCAGGCTTACGGCGAGGTCGAATCCGCCAAGGTCATCACGGACCGCGACAGCGGCCGCTCGAAGGGCTTTGGTTTCGTCGAAATGCCAAACCGCGAAGAAGCGTTGGCTGCGATCGACGGGCTCAACGGCAAAGAAGTCGATGGGCGCACGATCACGGTTAACGAAGCGCGTCCGAAGCCGGCAGGCGGCGGCGGCGGCGGCGGTGGCCGCGGCGGCCGTGGCGGCTACGGCGGCGGCGGCGGCGGCGGCTACGGCGGCGGACGCGGGCGCTACTAGCTCCCACTCCCCCATCCGATAATTCCGACCTCAGGCAGGGAAGGTGTGTCTGCGCCTTCCCGCCTGAGTTATTTTCCCCATATCTGGCAGATAGGGGACGGCACAAGCGCCTCCGTGCTTCGCGGGGGAAGCGCGCCTGACCCCGGTGCTGTCAAGGGAATGGGCGCGCCCCGGCGCGGGCCGTCACGCCCGAAGTGCTTCCTCGACCCGGCGGCACGTGTCGTCTATTTCTTCCGGCTTGATAAAACCGACCGTGACCGCGTGAATGCAGCCAAGCCCGAGCACGTACCGCAGCGACTCGGTCAGCCGGTCGGCGCACTTGCCCTCCCCCGCGACCTTCATGCCGATCATGCCCTTGCCGTTGTCCCAGGCGCGCTGCAACACGCCCACGACCTCTTCCTGCGTGCCGTCCATGTGCAGGCCGTACGGGTTGATGCGCGAGAGCATTACGTCGACCCAGGGGTGTTCCGAGGCCACCTTCATCGCATCGAGGTTGTGGCACGAGACGCCGTGCGCGCGGACCAGGCCCTTTTCCTTCGCCTCCGCCAGCACGTCCATGCACGGCTTCAGTTTTTCGGCCCAATCGCCCGACTGCATGCAATGCAGCAGCACGATATCGAGATAGTCGGTCTGCAATTCCTGCCGGAAGCGCTCGATGTCCGCGCGGCACACCTCCGGATGCTTCGCGCCCGTTTTCGTCAGCAACATCACTTGGCTCCGGTCCATCGACGCCTCGCGCATCGCATCGCGCAGATACTCGTGGGCCCCGTACGAGTCGGACATGTCGAAATAACGCAGACCGCGCTCGTAAGCGTGCGCGATCGTCCGCATGAACGCGTCGCGGCCTTGCCGGTTCTGCGCGGACGATTTCCGGCTCGCCTGCGTGCCCGTGCCCATGCCCAGCAACGTCGAGACGATCCCGGTTTTCCCAAGCGTCACCGGCGAGGTCGCGCACGACGGTTTGGCGGCCTCGGCCAATGACACGCGCGGCGCGCCCGCACTCAACGCCGCCGCGGCGGCGGCCTGCATGAAACTCCGGCGATTGATCCGATTCACGGCGGCTTCTCCTGTTGCTCCCGGCCCTTTGCAAGAGGATTATACAGAATCCACAAGTGGCTTGGCGTTCCTCTACCAGCATTCCGACTGCAACGGTCTTCACCATCCGTGCATTGAACAGCCAAGCGAGTAACGCACTCGTATTCCCTTGACTTCTCTGCATACATAAAGTAATGTTTCTGCTGGAAAAATGAGCAAGTAAGCCAAGGCAATTGATTGCGGCGGAAGAGAGGGGATATTCTCGATGCATCGGGTTATTATCACAGAGAATCAACTCGATGAATTCGTGCGCGCAAATGCTGAATATGCTAAAGGACTGATAGTTGAGTTGGTTTGTCGTCTCGTCTGCGCATCGGCTCCAAATCCGCGAAAAAGACGGTTCCCCCTTGGCGATAGTATTGGCCAATCAGGCCCCGATGGAATCCTTGATACATAGACTGATTACCAGCCATTTGTGCCCGCAGGCACTAGTTATTGGGAGGTCGGAACAGCGCTAAGAGCACGAGAGAAAGCGAGCAAAGATTACGATGATTGCACCCAGGCAGTGCTAGCTCCTGCGCGTATCGAATCAACCTTTATCTTTGTGACGCCTCTTTCGGGAAGAAGGGGTTTTCCACATACTTGGACGCGCAACGGCCAAGCCTCCTGGATTGACGAGAAGCGCCAGCGATGCGAGTGGAAAGATGTTCGAATCTTGGACGGGACCAATCTGGTTGACTGGATGAGTCACTTTCCTTCCGTTCAGCGACGGCTCGCCAGACAAATGAATCTGCTTGCCGAAGGCTTTACGACGCCAGAACTACATTGGGCAGAGCTGCGAAGAACGGGCGAGCCTCCTCCGCTGTTTTCTGAAGTATTCCTCGCGAGTAGGGACGAGGCCTGCAAGGCCATGCCTGGCGTTGGCGAGATGCGAATTGCTGTGCGTTATGAGGTCACATCGGTGTCCGGTGACACGCGGACGGCACTACTGAAACCGATCTGTGCCATGACCTTCACCAAAGGTGCTGGTGCCACGACGACGGTTGAATTGCAGACATCCTCCGTGGACGGCTGGATTTTGTTCGATGTCGAGAAGGGATGACCTGTGCGCCGAACAGCGGGGGATAAAGATTGATTGACGGGTTGGGCCGCCAATATTGACCACCGGAAGGAGCCAAGCGCGCACAGATTCCGTGCGGTCTAGCATTTGCGAGGCACAACTCAATGATGCTAAACTGAACTCTATTGTCCGGCTTGACACGCAGTGCGTCGGCGGTAAGGCACGCCCTCTATGCCATGCGAACTGGGAATACTTCGAGACGGAACAGCCGAAAAGGGGCATTGAGGTCTCCTCGGAAGATGGCGTGGGTTCGACGGCAGCAGTGCGGAGGGGGCAAGTGTGAAGGTTAATGCAACGGGTAGATTCGTGTTGCGCATTCTCTCGTTCAGAAGGACCTGTCGCGTATGATGTCTCATAAGGTCTCATCGGATAGTCCGGAAAGCAGGGAAGGCATGCATGGAATGATGACATTCCTGATGGAATTGTATCCCGGTGCCACGTACGCCGACTCATTTCCGGCTGCCCTCGCGTATTCATATCCGGACATCGCAGAAGCCTGGAAAAATGCAGAGTTCTGGCCAAGGAAATGGTGGGAACGATCTGTCGCTGACCTTAGAGAGGCCGCCGGAAGAGAACGCCGCGAGCACGAAGAGCGTTTGGAGAAATGGCTCGCAGGCGAGAGATTTGAAAGATGTAGTGATTGCCTTGGAAGGGGGACGGTGTGCGTCGGTACACACTCCGTTACAGTCCGTGGTTACCTCGTCCATGGCCAAAGCTCCTCGGGGAGAGACTCCATTGCCGCTGGTGGAAACCGTCTCCCTAGGCCAACGGGACCCCGCGTGGTGCCGGGCGAATGCCCCACTTGTGGAGGTACAGGCCGAGTAATCAAGGTAACAACGGCAACTCGGTATGCCCGGCCGATCTGTGGACCCAGCGATCCCTCGCAATGGACGCCGGTCGGCTCGCGATACGAAGAAGAGGTGGCGTGTCCGACATGTGACGGAGGAAGGACCGTCACAACGACAGAGCAAGCGGTCTGGGAAGAATGTGGCCGTTGCAAAGGCGAAGGCCGAGTTCCGGTCTCTCACCCGGAACAGCCGGAAGACCTGGAACGCATTGTCCGAAGAATGGACAAAATGCCTGACCTGATCCGACGGAACTTTGATTTCGTATCACTGAGATCTGTTCTTGCAGCCCCTGCACTTGGGGAGCGGCTCCTATCAATGTTCTCACGTTCTCAAGATGCGCGGCAGGAGGCGAGCCGTTTCATATCGGACCTGTTTCAGAAAGGCGGATACTCACTCGCACGAGCGACACTTGCGTACATTGAACTCTCTGGAAGACGCGACCACCCGGGGACATTGGCCGAACATAGCCTTGCGCTTGATTTCATGCTGGAGCTGAGGACGACTTTCCGGGGGACGGTATTCATTGAGCATTTCGATGAGATCAGTCGTACGGCAAAGGGGATAGCTGAGTCTCTCCATTCCACCGCCATTTCTGATGCGGCGTTGAACCTGTTTCGAGAGCTTACCAGAGGAGAGGTTAACAAGGCTGTACAGGCCTTAAGCCGAGCGTGGAGATCAATCAAACAACCACAACCTGTCGGTTCGCCGGAACGAAGAGCTGCAGCAGGGAAACTTCGAAACCTGCTTTCGATGGTCTCGCGTTTTCCTGAAGAGGAACAGAATCAAATGGGCGTCGAAGAGGCCGTCGCAGAACTGAAGGCCTATGAAGATTCTGGCATTGATCCAGAAGAGTCGACTTCGGCGCAACTTGCGGGCAATAACGGAGAGAGGATAGAGGAGAGGCCCCAGGAACTCACGGGGCTTCAGTCGATGTTCTTTTTTGGAGGCATGCTTTTTGCGGTTACCGTTGCGGTTGTCTGCTGGTGGAAACTGGGACTTGGACTCATCACGAGTTGCTGGATTCTACTCTTGACATTCGTTCTCTTCGGAATATCAATCCCAATGTTTTTGGAATCACCTTCGATGTCGCAGGCGGATGAGGCGAAGGGACTACTATGGGGATCGATCGCAGGGTTGGCGGTCACCGGATTGACGTGCTCCATTGGACTTGGCATGTTCTGGTGTTTGGGCTTAAGCATCTGCGCGGCATTGGCCGTTCTCGGATTCTTATTCTCCGGATCTGCGGAAAGGTGAAATCCCGGGGTGGTATTGACACGCTCGTGTCCAGAGTCGCCACTCCATCCGTGCAAACATTGGCAACTACTGTCGTTCGCATTTATTCGTCCTCGTTGGTGCCATTCAACTTACATCATCTGCCACCAGCACGAAAGCTGCTTTTCGCGATACAAACGCCCACCAAGAAACTCTCCATCAACACAAACACTATGCCCCTGCTTGCGCGCGGATGAGGTTGAGCGCGCCGCCGGCCTTGTACCACGCGACCTGGGCGTCGTTGTACGAGTGGTTGACGTTGAACTCGTCCGTTGTGCCGTCGGCGTGTCGCAGCACGAACTTCAGGGGCTTGCCCGGCGCGAACGTGTCGAGCCCGAGGATATCGATCTCGTCGTCTTCGCGAATTCTGTCGTAGTCGGCGGGATTCGCGAAAGTGAGCGCGAGCATGCCCTGCTTTTTCAGGTTGGTTTCGTGGATGCGCGCGAAACTCTTCACCAGCACGGCGCGCACGCCGAGATGCCGCGGCTGCATGGCCGCGTGTTCGCGCGACGAGCCCTCGCCGTAGTTGTCATCGCCCACGACGATGCTGCCGATGCCCTGCGCCTTGTACGCGCGCTGCACCTTGGGCACTTCGCCGTATTCGCCCGTGAGCACGTTCTTCACCTTGTTCGCCTCGTCGTTGAACGCGTTGATGGCGCCGGTGAGCGTGTTGTCTGAGATATTGTCCAGATGCCCCCGGAAGCGCAGCCACGGCCCGGCCATCGAGATGTGGTCGGTTGTGCACTTGCCCTTCGCCTTGATCAGCAGGCGCAGCCTTTTCAGTGCGCCTTCCGTGTTCGGCTTGAACGGTTCGAGCAGTTGCAGACGCTTCGAGTCCGGCTGCACCCGCACCACAACGCCGCTGCCGTCGGCGGCGGGCGCGGCATAGCCCGGGTCGTCGCAGCCGAAGCCGTTCGGCGGCAACTCGACGGGCGTGGGCGGGTCGAGCCGCACGGGGTGTCCCTCCTCGTTCATCAGGGTATCCGTCGCGGGGTTGAACGCGAGGTCGCCCGCGAGCGCGAGCGCCGTCACCAGCGCGGGCGACGCGACGAACGCGTGCGTTTTCGGGTTGCCGTCATTGCGTTTGGCGAAATTGCGGTTGAACGAAGTGACAATCGTGTTCGGCTGGTCGCTGCCGCCGTGGCGGTGGCGCGCCCATTGGCCGATGCACGGCCCGCACGCGTTCGCCATCACCACGCCGCCGATGGCCTCGAAATCCTGGAGCAGGCCGTCGCGCTCGATAGTCGCACGCACCTGCTCGGAGCCCGGCGTGACCGTGAACTCGGCCTTCGCCTTCAGTTTCTTTTCGCGCGCCTGCCGCGCAATCGAGGCCGCCGCGGTCATGTCCTCGTAAGACGAATTCGTGCACGAACCGATGAGCCCCACTTCGACCGCGTGCGGCCAGCCGTTCTTTTCGCATTCGACGCGCATCTGCGACACAGGTGTCGCCCGGTCCGGCGTAAAGGGACCATTCAAATGTGGTTCGAGCGCGCTCAGGTCAATCTCGATCACGTGGTCAAAATACCTTGCGGGGTCTTGATAGACCTCGGGGTCAGGCCGCAGGTGCTCGGCGACTTGCCTCGCCGCGGCGGCCACATCGGGCCGCGCGGTCGACTCCAGATAGCGCACCATCGATTCGTCGAACGCGAAGGTTGATGTCGTCGCGCCGATTTCGGCGCCCATATTGCATATTGTGCCCTTGCCCGTGCAGGAGAGATTCTCCGCGCCTTCGCCGAAGTACTCGACGACCGCGCCCGTGCCGCCTTTAACGGTGAGGATGCCCGCCACCTTGAGAATCACGTCCTTGGGCGAGGCCCAGCCGCTGAGTTTGCCCGTGAGATGCACGCCGATCAGCTTCGGAAACTTCAGTTCCCACGCCATGCCGGACATGACGTCCACGGCGTCCGCGCCTCCCACGCCGATGGCGAGCATGCCGAGCCCGCCCGCGTTCGGCGTGTGCGAGTCGGTGCCGATCATCATGCCGCCCGGAAACGCGTAGTTCTCGAGCACGACCTGATGGATGATGCCCGCGCCCGGCTTCCAGAAGCCAATGCCGTACTTGTTCGAGACCGACGCGAGGAAATCGAACACCTCACGGTTGAGGTCGAGCGACTTCTTAAGGTCCGCGGCCGCGCCCGCGTCCGCCTGTATCAGGTGATCGCAATGGACCGTCGAGGGCACGGCCGTCTTCGCCTTGCCCGCCTGCATGAACTGGAGCAGGGCCATCTGCGCCGTGGCGTCCTGCATGGCGACGCGGTCCGGCGCGAAATCGACGTAAGACTCGCCCCGCGAATACGCCTGCGCGGGCGTGCCGGCCCGCAGGTGCGAATAGAGGATTTTTTCCGCCAGCGTCATGGGGCGGCCCAACAACTCCCGCGCCGCCGCCACCCGTTCCGGCAGCCGCGCATACACGCCTTTAATCGTGTCAAAATCGAAAGCCATGTTCTTTATACTCTCCTCTTCCCTGTTGCCGGCGCGCTTGTCGAGAGTAAGACGGGCCCGTGACCGCGCATCAGGCAAATATGATAGAAAACAGGCGCGATCCCCCGCAAACCCCGGCCAACTCGCGGAACACGCCCGCGCGCCGCACTTATTCCGCGCCTATTCCACCGTCACCGGGAACGAGGCCGCGGCCTCGTTCTTGTGCGTGTCGGTTACCGTCAGCGTGACGGCATATTCGCCGGGCGCGTCATAGGCGAAGCTGACGCTCGTCCCCTTCGCCCGGTCACCGTTGCCGAAGTCCCACACCGCCCTCTTCACAAGCGCCGCGGTATTGAAGGACACCCCCGCCCCCACCGGAAACGCGTCTGAAACCGTCACGGGCAGCCGCGCCGCCGGGCAGCGCAGCCACGCGCCGGCGTCAAACGGATACGGTTCGCCGGCGCGCAGGCGCAGCGGCGCCCCCGGCACTTGAACAGCCACGGGCAATTCGCCAAGCAGCAGATTCGCCACGGCGCGCATGCTCAGCGCCAGATTGCCCGGCGCGCAATAGGCGAGGACTATGGCGTCGGCCTTCGCGAACCGCGCCAGCGCGTGCGGGTAGCCGAGCAGCACAACGGCCACGCGCGCGCCCGTCGCGCGCAGCGCGTCCACCAGTTGCCCCTGCCCCTCCGTGCGCACCGTGTCGGTCACGACGCACACAATCGTGCGAACGCCTTCGTTGCGGTCCGTAATCCGCTTGATCTCGAAGTCCTCGACATTGCCCAGCCGCAGCGCCGTCGTGATGCGTTGCTGGCTCATGGGCTTCACCCGTTTCTCGAGCAGCGCGAACAACTCGTCGACGCCCGCGACGCCCGTGACCAACAGCGGCCCCGAAGCTTCCTTCTGCAGCGGCAGCACGCCGCCTTCGTTCTTGATCAGCGTGATGCTCCGCTGTTCGACGGCGTAGCACAGATCGGTGAAATCGCGGCGAGAGAGAAGCTTTTCAATGTCCCGTTCAGCGGCCGGGGCGGGCGGGGCCAGCCGGTGCGCCAGCTTGACATCGAGCACCCGCCGCAGCGACCCGTCCAGCGCCTCCAATGACAAGCGCCCCGCCTGGACCGCGTCGCTGATGCGCATTACCGCCTTCAGCAAGATCGCGCCGGACTGCGCAAAGTACACCATGTCCGCCCCTGCCGCGAGCGCCTGGACGGCCGCCTCCGCGGGGTCGGCGATGGAAGTCACTTCGCGGCTGTCCATGGGCCCGGCGAGGATCACGCCCTGAAACCCGAGCTGGTCGCGCAGCAGGCCGCACATCACCTTCGCCGAAAGACATGCGGGCAGGCCGAGCGGGTCCACGGTGGGAACAAGCGTATCGCCCACGTGGATAATCGATGCGCCACCCTCAATGGCGCGGCGATAGGGCAGCAGGTCCTGGCCGTCCAGCAGGGCGGCGGGTGTCAAGAGCACCGCCGCCGAACCGCCCTTGCGGTTCGTGCCGCCGCCGGGAAAGCCCATCGGCGCCGCGAGCACGCCATGCTCGCGAAGGACGGAAACCATGGTGGCGCCCGCCTCGCCCGTGAAAGCGGGGTCCGAGCCAAGGCAGCGCAGGCTGCCCGTTGCGCCGGGAAGCGTCGGCGCCAGGACCAGCGCGGGCCCCAAGTGCAGGTCGAAGCCCATGCCGCGCATGTAGGAACCGACTATGCGCGCGGCATCGCGCGCGGCGGCCGCGTCATGCGATGCACCCACGGCCAGCAAAGACGGCGGCTGGAGGAACGCGCTGGACCGGCCCGGTTCCTGGTAAGCGAGCCCGTACAGGTCCGCGGCAAGCCAGATCGGCAGGCCCGTGCGCAGTTCAAGCGGGCGCAGCCGCGCGGTATAGGCCGCTGCCGCCGCCGGATTGCTGCTTCGCTGAACAATCACCCCGCCCGGCGGGCACTGCTCCAAATAGGCAAAATCGGCCGTGGACGGCGCGGTCCGCCCCTCCGCCGTCACAAGGATGAGTTGTCCGATGCGCTGCGGCGCCGTCAATTTCCCGATCGCGGCGGCTATCGCGTCCGGCGCCAGTTCAATCGGCTTGGCGGGCTCGTCCTCCGCGAGCGCCGCCGCACCGAACAATAACAGGACAGACAGCGCGCGGGAAAATGCGCCCGTGCGCCGTCTATCTTCGCCAGGCATGGCTTTCGCCTCAGATCTGCGCGAGGCAGGCGAGCGTCGCGCGCAGCGTGTCCTCGTAATTGTCTGTTGAATGGCCGCATTCGAGAGCCACAAAACCCTCGTAGCGCGTCCGCGCGATCGTCTTGAAGATATTCACGTAATTGAGTTCGCCCGTGCCCGGTTCCTTGCGGCCGGGGTTGTCGGCGACGTGAAAATGGCCGATATTGCGGATATTCGACCGGAGATTGCGGATCACGTTGCCCTCGGTGATCTGCTGGTGATAGATGTCAAACAGCATCTTGACGCTGGGGCTGCCCACCGCCTCAATGATCTCCATGGCGTGGTCCGTGCGGCACACGAAATAGCCCTTGTGGTCGACCAGCGGGTTCAGCGCCTCGAGCACGAGCGTGACGCCGTTCGCCTCCGCGATGGGCGCGAGCCGCTTCAGGCACGTAATCACGTGCTGCGTCTGCTCCTCGCGCGGGATGTCGTCGCGCTCATTGCCGCTGAGCCCGACGAGCCGCTTGCAGTTCAGGCGCTTCGCCAATACAACCCGCTCCTCGAACTGCGCGACCACCTTGTCGTGGTCCGCCGGATTCACCATGCCGCCCGGCGCGATTGCGCCCGCGCCCACGATGCAACTGAGTTCGAGACCGAGCGCGTCCGCTTTCGCGCGGATCGCGTCGAAATCGCCTTCGGGACCCAGCCACTCGTAGGCGGGCAGGCCCCACGCCGCGACATGGTCCAGCTTGTCCTCCGGCTTGTCGCCCGGGAACCAGTCCAGCGGCGCGGACATGCGCAGCTTCGCGCCCGCGAAGGGTTTGTCCCCCGGCGGCGCGGCAAGCACCGGAGCGCTCTTGCAGAAGGCGCTCCCAACGGTAGCCGCGGCACACATGCTCACAAAAGTCCGGCGATTCATGGCGGTAGACTCCTTCGTTTGGCCGCCGAAGCGGGTATTCCTGGCGTTCACGACATGCGCGGGACTCGTCCCGCCTGTCTCGTTGCGATTCCTGTTCGATGCACATCGAAATGCTCGCCGCGAGCGCTTGATTGCGGTATTCGCGGGGTCCGTTCCCACGAACCGGCTCGACACGTCCCGATGCGCAAAGCCGGCGAATCCTCAAGCATCGCATAATGGTACTTGCGCCACGTCCGTCTCGCAAGCTGCCTCCCTGCGGCGGGTCCACCGGCCGTCTATGCCTGCTCCTCCGGAAACGTCATGGCCATGGCGAATTCCAGGTCGAAATCCGGGTCGCGTGAAAGGTCCACGTGCCGCGTGCGCCGGGCAAGCTCCTCGGCGCGTTCGCGCGCGTCCGTCGAGAGCAACGCCCACCGCGCGCCGCTGAGCGACGCGTTGCCCACGTTGTGGATGCGGCTGCGGTCCACTTCGCCCGGGAGCAGGCCAATGCGTTGCGCGTTGCTGCGGCGAATAAAACTGCCGAACGCGCCCGCGACCCGAATGCGTTCCAGGTCCCGCGCGCCGATGCCCGCTTCCTTGAGCAGAATGCTGATTCCCGCGCGGATCGCCCCGCTCGCCAGCTGCAATTCCCGGATGTCCCGCTGTGTCAGCGCCACCGGGGCGGTGCCCTCCGCGAGGAGGAACGCCGGCTCGCCGCGCCGGTCGCGACGAATCCGCAGGCGCAGCGGCTCGGGCGTTCCGGGAGGCAATTCGTCCGCGTCGCGCAGCTTGCCCTGTGGCGCAACGATACCGCAACGCAGCATCTCCGCGACAGCGTCGATCAGCGCGCTGCCGCACAACCCGACCGGCGGCGCGTCGGCGATGACGCTGCACCGCACGTCCTCGTCCATGACGATTTTTTCGATCGCGCCAGCCGTGGCGCGCATGCCGCACGAGATACGCGCCCCCTCGAAAGCGGGCCCCGCCGCGGTCGAGGCGGCCCAGAGCCGGCCGTCATGCGCCAGGACGATTTCGCCGTTCGTGCCGATGTCGACCATCAAGGTAGGGCCGTCCTGTTCGTCAATGCGCGCGGCGAGCATGCCCGCTACGGTATCGCCGCCCACGAACCCGCCGATAACCGGAAACACATAAACCAGGCCGCGCGGGTGAATAGGCAGCCCCAGGTCCGCGGCGGAGAGGAGCAGGCCGCGCGCGAACACGGGCGTGAAGGGCACCTGCCCCAGCGCGGAAGGGTCCAGCCCGCAGAGCAGGTGCTCCATGGTCGTGTTGCCTGAGAACGTGACCTCGTAGATATGTTCCGCGCGCACCCCGGCGCGCCCGGACAGCTCCGCAATCATCCCCGCGATTTCCGCGGCCATCGCGTCGCGCAGGGCGTCCAGCCCCCCCGGCTTCTCCGTTGCGTACAGGATGCGTGAAAGCACGTCGTCCCCGTAACGGACCTGCGGATTCATGCGCGAAGCCACGGCCAGCTCCCGGCCCGTGGTCAGGTCGACAAGCACGCCAACCAGCGTAGTCGTGCCCACGTCAAACGCTACGCCGTGGCGCGAACCGGTCGTGTCGCCCGGCTCAAAATCGATGATGTGATGGCCGGTCAGCACGGCCGTGCCCCGGAAGCCGGCGCGGCGCAACTTGCAGGGCAGTTCGCGCAACAGGGACGCATCGGCCCGAATACGTCCCAAGTGCTGTTCGAGCCGCAGCAAATCCGGTTCGGCGGACGCGATCGTCGGCGCTTCGAGCACCACGTAGGCCTTGCGCACGGCGGGGTGCAGTTCAGCTCCTGCCGCCGTCTCGGTCGCGGTAAGAATCTGGTGCCGGCTGCCGAAGAGCGAAGTCTCGGGCACATACACGGTAGCGGGCGCATCCAGGTGCGTCTGACAGGCGAGCCGCCAGCCCTCCCGCAATTCCGCGGGTGAAAACACCCGCGCGTCCGCGGCGCCCGGCCGCGGCGCGCCCGCCACAAACTGCACGCGGCACTTGCCGCAGTTTCCGGTGCCGCCGCACGGCGTCTCAATGCTCAAACCGGCGCAAGCCGCTCCCTCGATCAGGCTGCTGCGCACGAGCACGGCGGTTTCGCGACCGTGCGGCTGAAACACCACGCGGACATGGCCGCCGGGCTCCTCTGCTGCCGGCTGTTCCCGCCTCACGTGAGTCCTCCCCTGCCCCGTGGAATCAAAAGACCGCACGCGGCGGCGCCGCAGCGGCCTTTTCGGGTCTGTACACGCAGTTTCCGTGCTCAGGACGGAATGCTGATCGCCTCGCTCGGGCAGGCTTCCACGCATGCCGCACATTCATTGCACGTTTCCGGGTCCACGACGGCTTGCCCGTCGTCATTCAGTGTGATCGATTCGGTGGGGCACTCTTCCACGCACGCGGCGCAACCCGCGCAGAGGTCCGCATCTACTACCGCTGCCACAATACTATCCTTTCTCTTCTGCCCGCGCGTTCAACAACGCTCGCGGGTCTACTCCTGATATTCACATGGCGGGGACAAGAAGCGTCCCCGCCACCTCCTCATCATAGCATCTTTTTCCGGCGGAATTCCTCTTTTTCTTGTTCCCCGGACGCGGGCCGGGGGCCGAAACCCCGGCACACTTTATTTCCGCCCCGGTTTTTCGGTAGAATAACACCACCCATCCGGTCAGTCCCCCATGCGCATAGCCGGGTGCAACGGCCAAGGGACTGTAAGAAAACGTATCAAACGACGGGAGTGCTCTATCATGACACCGAAGACGGTCGCAGTCGCCGGGGCCACAGGCCTCGTAGGCCGGCAGATGCTCGAAATGCTCGAAGCGCGGGATTATCCGGTCAAGAGCCTCAAGCTCCTGGCTTCGGAACGCTCCAAAGGCCGCACGCTCACGTTCAAGGGCCAAGAACTCCCCGTCGAGGTACTGACCGAGGACTCCTTCAAGGACGTCGAGGTGGCGCTCTTCAGCGCGGGCGGCGGCACCAGCAAGAAATTCGCGCCGTGCGCCGCGAAGGCCGGCTGCGTCGTGGTGGACAATTCGAGCGCGTGGCGCATGGACGCCGAGGTGCCGCTGGTCGTTCCGGAAGTGAACCCAGGCGACGTGAAGTGGCACAAGGGCATCATTGCGAACCCGAACTGCTCGACGATCCAGATGGTCGTGGCGTTGAAACCGCTGCACGACGCCGCCCGCATCGAGCGCGTTGTCGTCTCGACGTACCAGGCGGTTTCCGGCGCGGGCAAGAGCGCGGTCGAGGAACTTAAAGCCCAGACGCGCGACATCCTGGACGGAAAGCCGGCGCGGCCCGCCGTGTTTCCGTATCAAATCGCGTTCAACTGCATCCCGCAGATCCCGCAGAGCGCGGCGTTCATCGAGAACGGCTACAGCACCGAAGAGATGAAGATGATCAACGAGACCAAGAAGATCATGGGGGATGACAGCATCCGCGTGACGGCGACCACGGTGCGCGTGCCGGTGTTCAACGGGCACAGCGAGTCCGTCAACATTGAAACGGAAAAGAAACTGACCGCGGCCGAAGCGCGGGCACTGCTTGCCAAGGCGCCCGGCATCATCGTGCAGGACGACCTGGCGAGCCAGCTGTACCCGCTCGCGACGGCATCTTTGGGGCGCGGCGAGACCTTCGTCGGCCGCATCCGCGAGGACCTGTCGCACCCGCGCGGCCTCTGTTTCTGGGTGGTTTCGGACAATCTGCTCAAAGGCGCCGCCCTGAATGCGGTGCAGATCGCGGAATTGTTATAATTAACGGCGGCGTGACGGTGCGGCACGCCCGGGCGGGGCGCCCGCACCTTGGTTTCGCGTCCATTTTCAAGCGAATGGCTTGAATTTATGGCCTTGTTGTGTTATCTGGAGTGGCATTGCCCGCAGTTGTGCGGGCCCAACTCAGGTTCACGCCTCCTCGCCGTACCGATTGGGGGCCGGGGCGTCCTGCCTGTGGGAACACGAGATGAACATCCATCCGACCGCCATTGTGCATCCCAAGGCGGAACTGGCCGAAGACATAGAGGTCCAGGCCTTCAGCATCATCCATGAACACGTGCGCATCGGGCGCGGCACCGTGGTGGGGCCGCACTGCGTCATTACGGGCCGCACCGTCATCGGGGAAGACAACCGTTTCTTCAGCGGCGCCCAGATCGGCATCCTGTCGCAGGACCTCAAGCATAAGCCGGGCCTCGTCGGGCGCACGCAGATCGGCGACGGCAACATGTTCCGGGAATTCGTGACCGTCAGCGCCAGCACGCTCGAACATGACGACGATGAGCAGCGCGTCACGGTCATCGGCGACCACTGCCTGTTCATGGCCTGCACGCACATCGGCCACGACTGCAAGCTGGGCAGCGGCGTCATCATGGCGAACAATTCGGCGCTGTCCGGGCACGTGCAGGTCCTGGACTACGTGACGCTGGGCGGCCTCGCGGGCGTGCATCAGTTCTGCCGCGTCGGCACGCAGGCGTTCATCGGCGGCATGTCGCGCATCAACATGGACGTGCCTCCCTACATGATCGCCGAGGGCCACCCGGCGCGCTGCTACGGCCCGAACGCGGTGGGCCTGAAGCGTCACGGCATCGACAAGGACGCGAGGGCGACGATCAAGACCATGTATCGTATCTTGTATCGCTCCGGGCTGAACACGTCTCAGGCGCTGGAAGAGATCAAGAAATCCGTTCCCGACTGCGTCGAACGGCGCACCTTGCTCACGTTTATCCAGGAATCCACGCGCGGCATTCTCAAGTAATCGCGTGCGTCGCGACACGACGCCCGCGGCGGATTCGTAAAACACCATTGCGAGACATGCACATGGCCGCTATACGCACAGGGGTCGTCGGGGTGGGGCACCTCGGCTATCACCACGCGCGGCTCTACGCCGCCCTGCCCGGAGCGGAACTTGCCGGCGTCGTCGACACGGACGAGGCCCGCCGCGTCCGCGCGGCGGAGGAATTCACCGTGCCCGGATTCAGCGACGTGCGGGGTCTGCTCGAACTGGGCGTCGACGCCGTGTCCGTGGCTACACCCACTACCGCGCACCATGACGTCGCAATCGACCTGCTGTGCAACGGCGTTCACGTGCTCGTCGAGAAACCGATAGCCGCGACCGTCTTCGAAGCGGAGACCATGGCCGCCGTAGCACGGGCGCACCACCGTGTATTGCAGGTGGGCCACGTCGAACGGTTCAATGGGGCGGTGCTTGCTCTGTTCAACGCCATCAAGCGGCCGCGGTTCATCGAGTGCCACCGGCTGAGCCCCTATCCGAAACGGAGCACCGACATTAGCGTCGTGCTCGACCTCATGATCCACGACCTGGATATCGTGCTGGCTCTTGCGGGAACGGAAGCCACCCTGCTGGACGCGGTGGGCGTGCCCGTGTTTTCGGAGGAAGAGGACATCGCGAACGTGCGGCTGCGCTTCGCCTCGGGCTGCGTCGCAAACCTGACCAGCAGCCGCGTCTCCGTCGAGCCCATGCGCAAGATCCGCATTTTCGAAGAGAATGCGTACGTTTCCACGAGTTACAGCGACCAAGAAGTGCTCGTGTACCGGCGAACACCGGAGCCTCTTCCGCCCGGCGCCAATCCGATGGAGCACATCAGCATCGAGCCGCTGCCGGTCCAGCGCGAAGAACCCCTGCGGCTTGAACTCGCGTCGTTCCTGGAATGCGTGCGCGGGAACAACCGGCCTGTCGTGTCAGCGGAAGACGGCATCCGGGCGCTCAAACTCGCGCACGAAATCCTGGAGTGCATCCGAAAACAGCGAACCTGACGGATGAGTCCCCCAAGCATGAAGACAACGCCGACAACCGACATATATCGCGTTGCGAGCCTTTCCGCATCTGTGCCCCGCCGGCCGCGTCGAACGTATATGAAGACTCTGGAACAGAGGCCCCATGCCGGTCTTGCGCAGGAAAGTCGCGAACCGTCAAATGGCGCCGGTTCTGTCCCACTCGTCCGACTCCGCGCGGGTCCGGCCCACCGAACAGGCGGTCTCTCCCCGTGACCCGGCTCTTCTTCTCAGCCGGTGAAAGCTCCGGAGACGCCCACGGCGCGGTACTGATCCGCGCGTTGCGCGCGCAAGCGCCAAATATCGCGTGCGAGGGACTGGGCGGCGCCGGCATGGCGGCCGCGGGCATGCAGTTGCGCCACGACCTGGCGCGTGAAGCGTTCATGGGCTTCTTCGAAGTGGCGCGCCATCTCCCGAAAATCCGGCGCATTTTCCTCGATACGGCGGCCTATTTGGAGCAATCGCGCCCCGACGCGCTGGTGCTCATCGACTATCCAGGGTTCAACATTCGCCTCGCGCAGCGCGCGCACGCGGCGGGCATCCCCGTCGTCTATTACGTCAGCCCGCAGGTCTGGGCCTGGAAAAAGAAGCGCATCCAGACCATCGCCAAGTGCGTGCGCCGCATGCTCGTCATTTTCCCCTTCGAGCAGCCGCTCTACCAGAGCGCGCGCGTAGACTGTGTCTACGTGGGCCACCCCCTGCTCGACCATATCGCCGCACACCGGCCGAAACAGCCCGCCGCCGGGCCGCCCTTGATCGGGCTGTTGCCGGGCAGCCGCGCACAGGAGATCGCGCGCCTGCTGCCCGTAATGATCGGCGTGGCGCGCGGCGTTCGCGAACGGCGCCCGGAAATGCGCTTCGCCGCGGCGGCCGTGAACGAGGAACGCGCCCGGCAGGTGCGCGAAATCGCAGCCGGCTTTCCGCTGGAGGTGAGCGTCGGCGGCATGTACGACCTGCTCGCCGAAGCCCGTTTCTGCATGGTCGCGTCGGGCACGGCCACGCTCGAGACGGCGCTGTTCGGCGTGCCGCTGGTGATTCTGTACCGGGTCAGTCCGCCCACGTATTGGCTTGCACGGCTGCTGGTGGACGTGGAGCACATCGGTATGGTAAACATTCTCGCGGGGAAGAGCCTTGTGCCGGAGTTTATCCAGCATGAAGCTTCCGCGGAGAAGATCCTGCCGCAGGCGCTCGAACTCATCGATGAGACACCCGCGCGGGCGCGGATGATCGACGCATTGCGCGACGTGCGCGAGCGCCTCGGCGCGGGCGGCGCATCAGAGCGCGCCGCGTCGGCGATACTTGAAGTGGCAAGAGCATCTCGCCCGTAGCAAACGCGCGGCGCCCACGCTGCCCGGGAAAGGTCCGTGATGACGGATAAGATATATCTCATCGATGGAATGGCCTTCGCGTTCCGCAGCTTCTATGCCATACGCGCGGACCTGACGGACGCGAAGGGCCGCCCCACCAATGCCGTGTACGGGTTCGCGCGAGTGCTGCTCAAGCTGCTGCGCGAGCACGACCCGGCGTACGTCGCCGTTGTCCTCGACGCGCCCGGCGAGACCTTCCGCGACCAGATGTACGCCGCGTACAAGTCAACACGCCGCGAGACGCCGCCGGCGCTGCTGAGCCAGTTTCCCATGATCCGGGAACTGGCCGAGGCCATGAATATCACGACCTTGTGCGTGCCCGGCGTCGAAGCCGACGACGTGATCGGAACGCTGGCGCGCCAAGCGGAGGCGCAAGGCCTCGACGCCGTCATCGTCTCCGGCGACAAGGACCTGCTTCAACTCGTGAGCGACCGCGTTGTGGTGTACGATCCCGGCAAAGGCGATGCGGGCGCATGGCTGAAACGCGAGCAGGTGGTGGAACGCTTCGGCGTGGGGCCGGAGCACGTGCCGGATGCGCTCGCGCTGATCGGCGACACGGCGGACAATGTCCCCGGCGTGCGCGGCATCGGCGAGAAGACCGCGAAGACGCTGCTGGCGAAATACGGGTCGCTCGACAATTTGTACGCCCATCTCGAGGAACTGAAGGGCAAACAGAAAGAGCGCCTCGCCGAAGACCGCGACCAAGCCTACTTCAGCCGCGAACTCGTTACGGTACGCATCGACGTGCCGCTCGATGCCTGTATCGCGGATTGCCGCCGCCGCCCGCCGCAGCCAGACCGCATCATCGAGGTCTTTGGCGCACTCGAGTTTCATTCCCTCGTGAACGAAATACTGCCGGACACGAGCAAGGAATCCAAGAACGAACAGGATTACCGGCTCGTGCTCACGGAGGCGGAGCTGGATCGCGCGCTGGCGGAGATGCGCGCCGCCGGCGAATTCGCCATCGACACGGAGACCACGTCCACCGATCCCATGCGCGCTGAACTGGTCGGCGTCTCGCTCAGCGCAAAGGAAGGCACGGCCTACTACATCCCCGTAGGGCACACGCCGGAGGCGCTGTGCAGGCAGCGTGACCCGGACGACCTCACGTCGATTGAGCAGCTCACGCCCGCGCCAAGGAAGACCGTGCTTGAGCGGTTGCGCCCTCTGCTGGCCGATTCCGCGTTCGGCAAGATCGGCCACAATATCAAGTACGACCTCGTGGTGCTCGCGCGCGCGGGCGCGCCCATGAACGGAATCGCCATGGATACCATGGTTGCGTCCTACTTGACAGACCCCTCGCGGTTAAGGCACAATTTAAATGAAGTCAGCCTCCAGTATCTCCAGCGTAAGCTGATCCCGATAACCGATCTGATCGGCAAGGGTTCTAAGACTATCACCTTTGATCACGTTTCCGTTGACCGTGCGTGCGAGTATGCGTGCGAGGACGCGGATATGGCGCTGCGGCTGGCGGCCGTATTCCGGCCGCTGTTGCGGGAACGCCAGCTGGGGTCTCTGTTCGACAACGTGGAACTTCCCCTGATCCGGGTGCTGGCGCGCATGGAACAGCGGGGCGTGGCCCTGGACCTGAACCTCTTCGCCGCGTTGCGCGAAGAAATGGAAATGCGCCTGGGGGCGCTGGAACGCGAAATAGTTGAATTAGCCGGAGAGCCGTTCAACATCAACTCTCCCAAGCAGCTTCAGGAAATCCTGTTCGGCAAGCTCGGGCTCCGGCCGGGCCGGAAGACAAAGACGGGCTTCTCCACGGATGTGGAGGTGCTGGAAGAACTGGCCCGGGAACATCCGCTGCCGGAAAAAGTGCTCGAATACCGAACGTTGGAGAAGCTGCGCGGAACGTACGTGGACGCGCTGCCCAAACTGGTGCATCCGGAAACAGGGCGCGTGCATACGTCGTTCAACCAGGCCGTGGCAGCCACGGGCCGGCTCTCGAGCAGCGAACCGAACTTGCAGAACATACCGGTTCGCACGGAGATCGGGCGCCGGATCCGGGAGGGATTTGTCCCCGGCGGCAAGGACATGTGTTTGATATCAGCGGACTATTCACAAATCGAGTTGCGCATACTGGCGCATCTGTCGGCTGACAAGAATCTGCGGGATGCCTTCTTTGCGGACGCCGACATCCACCGGGATACCGCTGCCCGCGTCTTTGGCGTAGCGCCGGAGCGCGTCACGCCCGAGATGCGGCGTCAGGCAAAGGCAGTAAACTTTGGCGTTGTGTACGGCATCAGTCCTTTTGGGCTGGCTCGTAACTTGGGCATTGCGCAGACCGATGCGGCGCGTTTCATCGACGCGTACTTCGCGCAGTACCCGCAAGTGCGCGCTTGGCTTGAGGCCACGATCGAGCAGGCCCGCGCCGATGGCTATGTGACGACGCTGCTGCAGCGGCGGCGGTATCTGCCGGAATTGCAGAGCGGAGACATGAACACGCGCCGGGCCGCGGAGCGGGCCGCAATCAACACGCCCGTGCAAGGCAGCGCGGCGGACATCATCAAGCTGGCCATGCTGCGCACGGATGCCACCCTCGAGAAGACGGATGCGCACCTGCTCCTGCAGGTGCATGACGAATTACTGGTGGAGGCGCCGGCGCAGGCCGCGGACCGCGTGGCCGCCACGATGAAACAGCTTATGGAAGAGGCAATAACCCTCGATGTGCCGCTGAAAGTCGATGTGGGCATCGGGAAAAATTGGGCCGAGGCGCATTAGCCGCGTCTTCGGGCCGCGCCGGAACGATGCGGCCCGGCCGCGGCGATGCCCGTCACACAATTGGAAAGGTGGAACATGCCTGAGAAGCCAATGAGCGATAAACAGCAGCGCCAGCGCCGGCCTATGCCGCGACGCCAGAACCAGGGCGGCGGTCATGGGAACAACCGGCAGATGCAGAACCGCGGGCGTCACAACGCGCCGTACTACAGCCGGCCCGCGCGCGTCATGGACGTCGAAAACGAAGAGGTGCATCTGCCCCAGCCCGGCGGTCCCGAGATCGCCATGCGCGATCTCAAGACCATGACGATGCAACAACTGCACGACACGGCCCGCGACCTCGGCGTCGACGACTACGCCAACCTGAAGAAGCAGGACCTGATCTTCGTCATCCTGCAGCGCAGCATCGAGAAGGCGGGATCGGTTTACGGCGAAGGCACGCTCGAAATCCTGCCCGACGGCTTCGGCTTCCTGCGTTCGCCCGACTACTCGTATCTCCCCGGGCCGGACGATATCTACGTGTCTCCGTCGCAGATACGCAAGTTCGCGCTGCGCACCGGAGACAGCATCCAGGGTCACGTGCGCCCGCCCAAGGAAGGCGAGCGCTACTTTGCCTTGCTCAAGGTCGAATCCGTGAACGGCGAGTCGCCGGAAGTCGCCCGCGAGCGGCTGCTCTTCGACAGCCTCACCCCGCTGTTCCCCGATGAACGTTTCCGCCTCGAAACGGTGACCGAAGAGATCGCGCCGCGCATCGTGGACCTGATCGCGCCCATCGGCAAGGGCCAGCGCGGGCTCATCGTCGCCGCGCCGTTCACCGGCAAGACCGTGCTGCTGCAGAAGATCGCCAACAGCATCGTGGCCAACCATCCGGACACGTATCTGATCGTGCTGCTCATCGACGAACGGCCCGAGGAAGTCACGGACATGCAGCGTTCCGTGAAAGGCGAGGTCGTCGCGTCCACCTTCGACGAGCCGCCGGAACGGCACATCCAGGTCGCGGAGATGGTCCTCGAGAAAGCGCGGCGCCTCGTCGAGCACAAGCGCGACGTGGTCATCCTGCTCGACTCGATAACGCGCCTCGCGCGCGCCTACAACACGATCGTGCCCGCGAGCGGCAAGGTGCTGTCGGGCGGCGTCGACTCAAACGCGCTGCAGCGGCCCAAGCGGTTCTTCGGCGCGGCGCGAAAAGTCGAGGAGGGCGGCAGCCTCACGATCCTGGCCACGGCCCTCGTCGAAACCGGCAGCCGCATGGACGAAGTGATCTTTGAAGAGTTCAAGGGCACCGGCAACATGGAAATCCACCTGGACCGGCGCCTGATGGAAAAGCGCATCTTCCCGGCAATTGACGTGCAGAAATCGCGCACCCGCCGCGAAGAACTCCTCCTCGAACCCGAGGAACGCGACCGCATCTACCTGCTGCTGCGCGTCCTGAGCCCGCTCGAAACCGCCGAAGCTACGGAGCTCCTCATCGAAAAGCTCAAGAAGACCAAGAGCAACAAGGAATTCCTCGCGATGATGCAGAAGATGTAAGCGCGGAAACCGTAACCGATCATTCAGCGGCCACACGGCGCAGTGTGGCCGTTTCCATTATTTCTTGCAGGAAGACTCTCCCCTTCACGGGCTGTAGTAATTCCACGTAGTCTTGCTGCGGCGGTACTCGGGACGTGCCCACAGGCGCGGATGGCCGGGCGCAGGGTTCGGTTCGGGATTGTGATAGACACGGAGCCGGCTGCCGGAAAGCACGATCACCTCTTCGCGCCAGTCGCCGCTGACGTCCGCGACGTAGAGGCGGTCGGCCTGCTCAGGGATGCGGTGCACAAAGGCGCCGGTGACCGGGTCGAACACGGCCACGTCGCCGGATTCGTGGCGTTCCTTCGCGGCAGCAAGCTGCTTCGGGGCGCCGGTCCAGTCGATGGCCCAGATGACTTCGACGCCGGAATCGGTCCAACCCTCGGGCGCAACATTGTCCATTTCATATCGCGCGATCAACTTGCCGCGCGCGTCGAATACGAACGGCTTCTGGTGCGTGTCGAATCGGCTGCGGCACCAGACTTCCAGGCCCGCGCGGCCCGGGTCGAACTCGCCCACGGCGGCATTCTGCGGCTCCCAGCCCTCGTAGTCCGCGGTCCAGAGCACCTGGTCCTTGCCGCAGAGAAACACGCGATTGCCTCCCCCCTCTTCGAGCACAACGACCTCGAGTCCGGGCAGGTCCGGCCGCACGTCGTACACAAAGACCGAATCGATGTGACCCCGGAGCGGAATGGCGCAGCAGAACCCGCCATCCGGTCCAATGATTGTGCCGCCAAGGACCTCGTCGCGGCCGTCGCCGTCGAGGTCGGCGACGCGCGCCCCGTTGTGCGCGCAAGCCGTGAAATCATCGCGTGACCAGAGTGGCGCGGCCTTGCCCGCTGCCAGGTCCGCGATCACAAAAGCCGCGACATAACGCCCGGTGCGGTACCCGTCCGCGTTCGTCGCCTGAAGCAGCAGGTCTCGGCCGCCCGCGCCGCGGAAATTCGCGATGACCAGGTGCTCCCAACGCTCGGCGCCTCCGGGCACAGGCGGTTTTGCGGTCCAGCGTTCCCGGCCCGTTGCGCCATCGACCGCGTGCAAGACACCGTCATTGGTCAGGTACAACGCCTCCGTCTGCTGGTCGCCGTCGATGTCACCCGCCGCCACGCCCGGGCCGTGGTGCCCGGGCAGTCCCTCGCGTTCCGAGGAGCCGCCGACACGGACGTCGACGTCGTGCGCCCATAGCCGGCGGCCATCATGTGCATAACAAGCCACGTGACCACGCACCGTGACGAGATAGTCCGGCAGCCCGTCGTTGTCCGCGTCCGCCGCTACGATGCCGCCCGCGCTGTCTTCGCCCGGGCCGGGGATGCTCAGGCTGATCTCGAAGGGGTTCACCGCGTATTGCGGCCATTCCGCGGCCAAGGCGGATGCGCAGGCGAAGAGGCATGCGGCAGACATCCAGCGCGCGGCGGGCATCCGCGTAACCATGGCGTTTCTCCTCCTCTGCGCAAGCGGGTCGCGCACTACATCAGGCGCTCGAGCTTCTCCCGCAAGTCCGGCGAAATCTCGATCGGCTTGCCGGCGGCGCGATCGATCCACACGACGATCGACCGCGCATCCGCGGCCAGTGTGTCCGTGCCTTCGAAAAAAACGCCATGCTCGAAATGGAACGAAGTGCGGCCGATCTTGCCCACGCGCGTGCCGACTTCAAGCGTCGCGGGATACCGCACCGGAACCCGGTAATTGCAGGTAATTGACCCGAGCACCGGCCCTTGCGCGGCATGCTGCCAGTCGCCGTCCCACGCCAGCGACCGGAATATCTGGATGCGTCCCATTTCGAGATACGTCATGTATTTCGCGTTGTTTACGTGGTTATAGGCGTCCATGTCGCTCCAACGCACGGCGACGCGCACCCAGTCCCGAAATACCGATCGGTCCATCGTTGCCTCCGGTCGTTCCGCCGGCGTCCAAGACACGCGGTACGGCGGCGGACCCGGACTCGCGGACCTTTTTGCGCCTGTGCAACACTTGCGTATACTGGGCGTCCCACGGCAGGATTTGCAAGTGAAAGGCACGGTGCAACATGTCTGAGAAATACGAACGTCCCTCGTGGGATGACTACTTCATGGAAGTGGCGCACACCATCGCGAAACGGGCGACATGCGACCGCGGGCGCAGCGGTTGCGTCATCGCGCGGGACCGCCAACTGCTCGTTACGGGGTACGTCGGCTCGCCGATGGGATTCGCCCATTGCGACGAGGCAGGTCATCAACTCAAGCAGGTGGTGCATGAGGATGGAACGACGACGACGCACTGCGTGCGCACCGTGCACGCGGAGCAAAACGCGATCTGCCAGGCGGCCAAGCTTGGCGTGAGCATCCGCGGCGCAACGCTGTACTGCCGCATGACGCCCTGCCGCGTCTGCGCCATGCTCATCATCAACTGCGGCATCGAACGCGTCGTCTGCGAGCGCCGGTACCACGCGGGCGCCGAATCGGAGGCGATGTTCCGCCAGGCCGGAGTGAAGATCGAATACAAGTATGACGAGGTCCAGGAATACGACAAGCAATAGCCGCCCGCGCTACCGCAGCGTGATGTTCGTCGCAAGGTCATCCTGAATGCGCGCATAGAGGCTCGTGGCGGCGCGCACGGCCATCTTGCGCTCCGTCTCCTCGAACTTCCGTTGCGACAACGCCGCGAGGTGGTACACGACGCCGCCGGGATTCACCATCGGCATGGTCGTCATGCCGAGCACGATGCCGTCGGCCGGCGAAAGCAACGATGTCTGTTCGCGCCCGAAAATGTTGTAGATCGTGGCGAGCCCCTGGTTCTTGCGCACCAGTTGGCCCGGCCGCACATGAAAACCCAGCAACCCGCCGAGTTCCGAGCGCACCCAGAGCGTCTTTGTAATCGTCAATTGGAACGAAGGCGGCTCGGGCTTGCCCTCGATCATGCCCAGGTCTTTCAACGCGTTCAGACAGCCGCGCACGCCGATCTCGACCACGCGCGGCTCGATTTTCCAGACCTCGCCCGCCTCGAGGATGATCGTCGGCACGCCCGCCTCGACCGCGGCGTACCGCAGCGAACCGCGCGGCCCCTTCGAACTCACGATAAGTTCGCAGCCAAACGCTTTGGCCAGCCGCTTCGTGCCCGCATCGCGCATGCTGGCGCGCACGTTCGGGTAGTTCGTGCGGCGCAGCGCCGCGCTGTGGAAATCGATGCCGTAGTCGCACTGGGCCACAATCTCCGTAAATATCGCGTGGGCCAGGCGTCTGGTCAGGCTTCCGTTCGGCGAGCCGGGGAATGACCGGTTCAAGTCGCGCCGGTCCGGCATATAGCGCGAGTGACGTTCCAGCCCCTGGATATTCGCCACGGGAATGATCACCAGCGTGCCCTTCAGCAATTTCGGCGGCTGGTCGTAGAGCAGTTCGCGCACGATGCCGATCCCGTTCAATTCGTCACCGTGGATCACGCCCATGATGAAGACGCGCGGCCCGTCGGCGCGCGCCCGCATCACGTACACGGGAATCGACACCGGCGTACCCAGGTACGTGGCGCCAAAACGCAGCTGCAGTTCGCGCGTCTGGCCGGGCCGGATGCGTTCCCCCGCAATGACCAGCGTGCGGCCGCGCCGGCGCGGCGCTGGCGGCTGTTGCGATGCTGGCGGTTCACCAGGCGTCATGGCAGACCCTACGTTTCCCTGCGGCGGCGGCGCTTGCGCTCGGGCATCATCATGCGCAGCTCATGAAGGTCGCCGAAACAGAGCAGTTCGTCGCCCGGATGGATCACGGTGTCCGCCTTCGGGTTTGTAATGACCTGGTCATGCCTCGTGATAAGCATCACATGGATGTTATGCGCGGAAAGCGCGGTGTCGCGCAGCGCCTTGTTCTCGAGTTGCGGCATCCCGCGCACGGTGAATTCGGCGATGCCGTAGCCGCCGGTAAGCGCAAGCCGCTGCCGCAAGTCGACCTCGGGGAACAGGACCTGCTGTTCGAGGTGCCGGATGATCGTGCCCGCAACGTCGATCCCCGTCGCCTTCTCGATACCCTCAAAGCCGGGGGACGAATTCACCTCCAGCACCTGCGGGCCACTCTCCGAAATCAGCATGTCCACGCCCGCCACGCGCAGGCCCATGATTTGCGCCGCACGCACCGCCGTCCTCTCGTATTCGGCGTCCAGCTTGATCGCCTCCGTCGAGCCACCCCGGTGCACGTTGCTGCGGAATTCGCCCGGCTGCGCCTTGCGCTTCATCGCCGCCACCACGTGATCGCCCACGACCAGCGCGCGGATGTCCTGCCCCTGGCTTTCCCGCACAAACTTCTGGATGAGCACGTTCTGCCGCGCGCTGTGCAGCGTCTGAATAATCGCTTCCGCCACCTTTTCCGTCTCGGCGAGAATCACGCCTACGCCCTGCGTGCCTTCGAGCAGCTTGATAATCACCGGCACCTCGCCGACGCGCCGGATCGCGTGGAGCACGTCGTCGCGGTCGCGCACGAACGCCGTCGGCGGCAGCCCGATGTCGTAGCGGCTCAACATCTGCACGGCGCGCAGCTTATCGCGCGACCGCGCGATGGCCATCGAGTCGTTCAGCACGTACATGCCCATCTGCTCGAATTGACGGAGCACCGCGAGCCCGAAAAACGTGATCGACGCGCCAATGCGCGGAATCACGGCATCGAAATCGTGCACGCGCCGGTGGCGGTAGAACAGCAAGGGGTTCTCGCGCTCGATAAGGATCGAGAACTTCAGCGTGTCCATCACCTGGACTTCGAAACCGCGCGCAATCGCCGCTTCGCGCAGGCGCCGCGTGCTGTAGCTGCGCCCGGCGCGGCTCAATATGGCAATTCTCATGGGGAGTTGGTCTTCTTTCGCTGCTTCTTGGCCCTGCGCCGCCCGCCAAGCATCCGGCGCCGGCTGACATCCACCAGGAAATCCCGCGTAAGCGCGCGCCGGCCCAGCAACATCCGGTACAGCATCTTTTCCCGCGAAACCAGAGACAGTTCGACCTCTTTCTCAACGGGACCCACGCGGATACGGGTCTTAACAAAACAGCGAACCGTATAATGCCCGCTGCTCGAACGCACGCGCCCCCATTTCACCACCTTCGCGCACACCGCCGTGCGGCGGAACGGCCGCTTCCGCCCCGTCACCACGTGAAACCGCACCTGACCGTCGCCCAACGCTTCGATGTCCTCGACATGCAGCGCGCTCGTCCGCGCGCCCGTGTCCACCTTCGCACGCACCCCGAGAATGCCCCACTCCGGAAAATCGACATACTCCGACCACCCGATGACCGTCCGGGAGTCGGGATGCTTGCTTTCCGGTCTGACGCTCACGCCGGATGGACCTTCTTTCCGTCACGCCGCGCCCGCCGCGGCCGTCCGCGCCGATTATACACGGAACCCGCCCATCACCGCGGATATGCGCGAAGCCGCGACGCGGCTGTCGGTCTTGGGGCATTTTCCGGCGAGACTTGGAGCCGCGCGCTGTTTTCAGACAGTGCAGGGGATGTCCCTCTCTGGGCGCACGTAATGGGGCAGCAGGGCCTGTGTGGACTGCGACATGTGGCGCCTACCTCTACAAGGCCTCTGCGTCGATGCCCAACCGTTTTGCCACGTCCGACGCGGGGACTTCACCTCCTTCTTGAGACCTCCTTTGGAGGAAGGAGAGGAACTTGTCGCTGTTCCCAAGCGCAGCCACTTCCCGCTCGAATTCGTCCGCTTCCTCCAATATGAATTCCGCTCCATCAACCGCGTAAACGAGAACGGGCCCCGGCTTCGCAATTTCGATGATCTCGGACATGCTCCGATCGCCGTCAGCCCAATTCACTGTCTTC
>JAGMZX010000001.1:71095-90444 GCA_018005585.1 Candidatus Hydrogenedentota bacterium
GAATTCGTCCGCTTCCTCCAATATGAATTCCGCTCCATCAACCGCGTAAACGAGAACGGGCCCCGGCTTCGCAATTTCGATGATCTCGGACATGCTCCGATCGCCGTCAGCCCAATTCACTGTCTTCATAGCCGGCCCCTTTCGCCCCGTATGAGCAAGTTGTCGAGGTTCGTTAATGGCAATTGGCAGCGCCTACAGGCCGTGAATCCAAAGCTCGGATTCCGCGAGGTCGATATCGGCGCTCCACACCACGCCATAGCCATGAGGGTCCGCCTCGACGCAGCGGAAGAAGGCATCATCCTTCAACGGGGCGAAAACTCCTTCCGTGAGGAGGGGAGTGCAATCATAGGTTTTGCGCGTGCCGTCGGCGAAGGTTACGGCCAAGCGCCTATCCGTTAGAGGTTCGACAGACGCAACTCGAGGGTATATCGTGTGTGTGTCCATATCACTCGAGCCCAGGCAACTTTCTGTATTGTTGCCTCCTCCACATTTCCCGCAACTCGGCCTGATACATGCCCGCCCAGTCGCGGACGAGCCGCTGCGCGCGGGACGGCAAATCCCCCTCAATCATTTCAAGGCTCTCTATGTCAAATACGCCGTTGTATTCGGCATAGACGGCATGAAAATGCGGCGTCCTGCTCACGAAAGTACATCTTGACGACTATTCCGTAAAATCGCGCAATAACCGGCATACGTGACGCTACTCCCCCTCACGAATCATGCCATGTCACAGCAGTCTTGTCATCGGCGGTCAGTTCACTGCCGGGATTTCACACCCCCCGCCTGTTCAGCGCGATGAACTCCTCCGGCGTGCGCGTAATGCGCGGGGTGTAGCCGGGCAGCGGCGCGATCTGCTGGTGGTACGCGTCGAGGAAGCTGAACGGCATCGGGAAATATTGCTCTTCCATCTCGGCGGGCGGCACGATCCAGTTGAACGCGCCGATGACGCAGGGCGGCGCGTCGAGTTCGTCGAACGCGATCTGTGTCAATTGCCCGGCGATGGTGTGCAGGTAACTGCCGCGTTCGCAGGCGTCGCTCGCGAGGATGACCTTGCCCGTCTTCTTCACCGACGCGACGAGCGGCGCGTAATTGAACGGCACGAGCGTCTGCCCGTCGATCACTTCGACGGAGATGCCGAATTCGCTCTCGAACCGCTTCGCGGCGTCCATGGCGCGGTACAGCGTTGCGCCGAAGGTAAGGATGGTGAGGTCCGAGCCTTCCTGGATGACGGCCGGTTCGCCAATGGGCAGGCGGTAGTACTCCGCGGGCACGCCTTCGGCCCGGTATATTTCGACCTGGTTGTACAGGCGCTGGCTCTCGAAGAACACGACCGGGTCGCTGCCCGCAAGCGCGGACGCCATGAGCCCCTTCGCGCTGTACGGCGTCGCGGGGAACACCACTTTCAGCCCCGGCACGTGCGCGCAGAGCGCGGTCCAGTCCTGCGAATGCTGCGCGCCGTATTTCGCGCCCACGGACACGCGCAGCACGACGGGCATCGTCAGCAATCCGCCGGACATGGCCTGCCACTTGGGCAACTGGTTGAACACTTCGTCGCCGGCGCGGCCCATAAAGTCGCAGTACATCAACTCGACGAGCGGGCGCCCGCCTTCCATCGCGAAGCCGACCGCCGTCCCCACGATGGCCGCCTCGCTGATGGGCGAATTGAAGAGCCGCCGGTAGGGCAGCGTTTCGGTCAGGCTTTGATACACGGCGAACGCGCCGCCCCAGTCGCGGTTTTCCTCGCCCCAGGCCGCGAGCCGCGAATCGTGGTGGAAATGGTGCAGGATCGCCTCGAACAGCGCCTCGCCGAACGTCACCGCCTTCGACGCCTTGAGCACGGCCCCGCCGGCGTCCACGCCGCTGCGCGACTTCTTCGCAATCGCCTGGACGCGCGGATTGGCCTCCGTCGAAAGGAGCACGTCCTCGGGCCGCTCGAGCCCGGGCAGTTCCGTCTCTTCCTTGTTCGAGAACATCAATTCCGCCACGCCCGTGTGCGGTGTCAGGACCATGCGCGGCGAGGTCTCGGCGCTCACGGCGAGCTTGCACGCCTTGAGCACTTTCCGCTTTGCGTACGCGCGGACGGTTTCCAGGTCCGCGCTGGTGAGCACACCCGCGTCGACCAGCTTGTCGCCAAACTCGATGAGCGGGTCCACCTCGCGCCACATGTCGATCTCTTCGCGCACGCGGTAGGCCGACTGGTCGCTCGGCGAATGGCCCGATTGCCGGTAGCAGAGCACGTCGAGCAATACCGGCCCAAGGTCCTTCCGGATGACTTCGAGTTTGCGGCGGTAGGCGTCCGCGAGCGCAAGCGGGTTATTGCCGTCCACGACCTCGGCGTTCATGTTGCGCGAATTCAGCGCCGCGCCGACCCGGGCCAGCCGGTCGAATCCCGCCGTTTCGCCGATGGGCTGCCCGCCCATGCCGTAGAAGTTGTCCATGAAATTGTAAATAATCGGCAGCCCGCCGCGGCATTCCGGTTCCCACAGCGTCTCGTATTGCGCCATTGCGGCAAAATTCATCGCTTCCCAGACCGGCCCGCACGCCACCGATGCATCGCCGATGTTCGCCACGGTCACGCCGGGCTTGCGCCGGATTTTCCGGCACAATGCCGAGCCCGTCGCGATATCGGCGCTGCCGCCCACAATCGCGTTCGCGGGATACACGCCGAACGGCACGAAGAACGCGTGCATGGACCCGCCCATGCCCTTGTTGAAGCCTGTCGCGCGCCCGAAGATTTCCGCGAGCAGGCCGTACAGCAGGAAATCGATGCCGAGTTCTTCCTCTTCGACGGTCTTGAAAAACGGCTTGCGCTGGCCTTTCGCCTTCAGGCTCAGCCCTTCCCAGTCCGGCTCGTGCGCTTGCACGACCTTCAGGATCGCGCCGCTGAAATAGGACTCCATGACTTCCGTGAGCGAGCCGCCGCACAGTTCCTCGACCGCGCGCAACCCCTTCGCGATGATCTCGCCATGGCTGCGGTGGCTGCCGAAGATGTGATCCTCAACCGTCAGGTGCACGCATTCGCCCACCGCCGCGCCTTCCTGGCCGATGGACAGGTGCGCCGGGCCCGCGTGGTTGTACGCGATGCCCTCGTACTCGCCCAGCTTCTTGATCGTGTCGAGCATCATCTCGAACTCGCGTATCACCGCCATGTCGCGGTAGACGCGCACGCACCGCTCGAGCGTAATGCCCGTATCCGATTTCAATTCCTGTTTTATGGTCTTGCGATACTGATTGACGGGAATATCCCCGAGGTCAACCATACCCGGCTTGCGGCATACCTTCGGATCGACAACCAACTTCTTCGTCATGACACACCTTCTCTCGGTCTCTTCCCGCCGTTGGATTACACACTGCTCCCCCGAAAAATGGCAGGAACTCCAGAAAAACAAGAGAAGTATAGCAAGTTTCCGCCGCCTCGCGCGAATGCCGCATCGCCATTATTCCCTGTACGCTTACAGTAGTTCCGGATGCCGTTCTTGCAGCCGCCTGCAAACCTCTTCGCGGGGCCCTTCGGTGAACCGGGTCAGTTCCTCCGCGTCTGCATCGGTGGCGCCCCCACACGGTCACATTCGGCTGCATGTCGCCTGCGCCGGCAGGTTTCGAGGCAATCCGCCCACACGCCGGTCAGGAAGCGTTTCTTCTCGCGGACCCGTTCTGTAAATTCGCCCGGCGTGAGGACATAGGGTCTTGCGACTCAGTGCCCCCCCCCGGGCCAAGGAGCGGCCCTGTTACTTTTCCAAGCTCTTGCGCAGGGTGCGCAGTCGGGCCAGCGAATCCGCGTCCAGGCCGTCCTCGACCCGCGCAATGGCGCCCGGCGCCTTCCCGCGCTTGAGGGCGCCGTCCATCTCCGTGCGCAGTTCCCGGACCGTCTTGAGGAAATTGTCCGCGTCCATAACCAGCGCGCCGAGGCCGCGACAGAGCGCGCGGATGCCCGCGTCGCTGCTCACGACCGTGATTTCCCTGCGTTGTTTTGCCTGATACGCCAGCCGCTCGATGTACGCGTCCGCGGTCAGCCGCCCGGGGGTGTAGACCACCTCCAGTTGCGCGACGCCGCGCCCATGCGCCACGGGTTCGCCATGATGCATCCCCCGTCCGTCAAAAACGACCGTCGCGCGGTTGCCCGTGGCCGTGCAGAACAGCGCCACCTTGTCGATCAGCGCCTCGCGCGCCGCCTCGAAGTCCCGCTGCAGGAGCGGCCGCAGCACGGCCGACATATGCAATACGTTGTATCCGTCGATGTAATAGTGCTCTGCCATGCGCAGTTGATCCTGCTTGTTCGCGGCCTTCTGTCTGCGCGACCACTATATCCGCTGGCCGGACACCCGGCAAGCGCCGGCGCGGAAATGCAACCCCGTGCCGCCTCTACACGCCTTCCCCGCCGTCCTCCGGGTTCCGCGGGTCCGCAACGGGCGCGGCGACGTGCGCGAGGCGGGGGTACGCCTGGACGAGGGGTAGGGGCGCCGGCACACGCGCGCCCCGGATTGCGGCCTGGATCTCGACCGCGTTGACCACCGCCTGGCCCTGGTAATGGTTGTTCGTGACGACGTACAGGTCATTGACCCGTTTCCGCATCTGCCGGATCTTCTCGAGCCAGGGCGTCAATTCTTCCTGGTTGTAGAGATAGTCGTAGCGTTCGTTGCGCCCGGCGTCTTCCCGGAACCAGTTGGCGGCGTTGCGCCCGTGCAGGCGCACGTAACCGATAGGCGCGGTCGTGTGCGCAGACGGCGCAATCGACTCCTTGAAAATGGGCTGGTCGATGTTGCAGAAGGCTATGCCGCGTTCCTCGAATCCCTTATACACCGACGGCTGGTCCCACGACGCATGGCGCAACTCGACGACGAGCGGATACGCGGCAAAACGGTCCGCGAGCCGTGCGAGCCGTTCCCGGTTCTCGACGGTGCGCCGGAAACTCCAGGGAAACTGCACAAGCAGTGCCCCCAGCTTCTCCTCGACACGCAATGGCTGAATGCCTTCCAGGAACGTGCGCGTTTCCGCTTCCGTGGGCGCTTCTTCGCGCCTGTGCGTATAGCGGTCCCAGAGTTTGGCCGTAAACAGGAACCGGGGATTCGCCGCAACGTGCGTCAGCCAAGCGCCGGCCACACGGGCCTCGATCGGCCGGTAGAACGTGGCGTTCACTTCGATCATGTCGAAGAAACGCGCCAGAAACGCAAGCGGATGGACGCGCCGCGGCACCTCGGGCGGGTAGACCACCCCTTTCCAGTCGTCGTACGACCAGCCCGCGGGGCCCACGCGAATCACGGCGTCTGTTGGGTCGGCCATGCGCCGATTATACGGTTCCGGGGGCAGCGTTGGAACCCTTGCAGGCTGGGCGGATAAAATCGCGTGGTTGGCATGCATAGCTGAGGCAGGAGCACACGACTTGTCTTCCGAAACCAACATCGAGCGGCTTACGACGGTTCAGCTGCTGCTCCTCATGGGCATCGTGCTGCTCGGCGCCGCGCTGCGCCTCTACGACCTCGGAGGGCAAAGTCTCTGGTTCGACGAAGGCGCCACGCTGGAGTACGCCAGTAATATAGACTCCGCAGGCTCGTTGTTCGACATCTCGAAAACGAACGAACCGCCCATGATCGCCGTGCTGACCTTTCTCTGGCTGCGGTTCTTGGACACGGTTGCGGACGCGCCCGTCATCTCAGCCGGGAACGACTTCCTGATCCGGCTGCTGCCCTGCGTTTTCGGCATCCTCTGCATTCCGCTGGTCTTCCTCGCGGCACGCGCGCTGTTGCGCCACGCCGGCGCCGCGCTGGTCGCCGCGTTCCTGTTCGCCATCGCGCCGTTTCACATCTATTACGCCCAGGAACTCCGCGTCTACACCGTTTACACCGCCCTGTCGCTGTGCGCGCTGTATTGCCTCGTGAACGCGCTGCAGAAAGACCGGCGCCGCTATTGGGCCGGTCTCGCGCTGGCGGAAGCGCTGCTGCTCTACTCGCACTTCATCTCGGTCTGGACCATATTCCTGTTCAACGGGTACTTCCTCTGTGTGCTGCCGCGCCATTACCGCCTGTTCTGGAAATGGACGGCCGCGCAGGCGGCGGCTGCCGTGCTCGCCCTGCCTGCGCTGTGGCATCTGTACAACGCGCTTGCCCAGGTAAGCCGCATCGAGATTGCATGGTACGCCGCGCCAACCTGGAAAACGGGGTTGCTGACGTTCAAGGCCTTCTTCGCTGGCTACAGCTTCTGCGTCTGGGCCTATTGGGCCTTGTTCCTCCTGGCGGCGCTGTTATTCATTCTGGGGCTGGCGCTCCTTATCCGCCAGTGGCACGCCGCATTGTTCATTGCACTGCTTGCCGTCGTGCCCATTGCCGCGAACATCGTCATCTGGAAGGGCCGCCACTTTTCCTTCTACGAACACCGGCCCTTCATCTTCAGCGGCGTCGTGGCGCTGATCGCGATCGCCTGGGTAATAGCCGCACTGCGGCCCCGGGCGCTGGGCTGGGCCGCGCTCGCCTTGTTCACCGCGCTGACCATGCCCCATCTGCGAGAACTGTACGCGCACCGCGTCCATCCCGTCGAGATGCACCGGCTTGCCGTGTACGACAAACCGGATTTCCGTTCCGCGGCGGCCTACATCCGCGGCCATTTCCAGAATGGGGACCTCATCTGCCATCCGAATCATTTCACGATGTACTCGATGCGCCACTACCTCGATCTGCCACAGACGCGCATCTGCGCCCATGATTGGGACCGTGACGTGATGGTCCAGAGCCACGGCAACCCGGCCCTGACGGAAACGCACGGGCTCATGCCGGTGCGCATGGAACAAGCGGTCCGGGATGCACGGCGCGTCTGGTTCCTCGAGTCGCGGGGCCTTACTTTCGAGTACAAGCCGCATACAGAGCCGGTGCGCGCCTGGCTGGACGCGAATTTCCAGCGCGTGGACTGCCAGCCGTTCTTCGGCCTGACCGTAACCTGCTATGCCCGCTACGACGGAGCACCGCCGCGCGCGCCGAACGTCGTGTTCTTGCTGCTCGACACCGTTCGCGCCGACCACGCCGGCGCGGCCCGCAACGGCAAGCCCATAACACCGCACCTGGACGCTTTCGCCAAAGGGGCCGCGGTCTTCACCAACACCGTGACGCCGTGCAGTTGGACCAAGCCCGCGATGGCGTCGATTTTCACGTCGCTGTATGTCGATGCGCACAAGGTCTTCTACAGTGCGCGCAACGAAGACCCGGAGCACCCCGTCAGCGATGTATTGCCCGAAGCATTCGAGACCATGGCCGAATGGCTGGCCGCCGCGGGCTACGAAACTTTCGGCGTGCAGACGAACGCGAACCTGACACGGGTCATGGGCTTCGCGCAGGGCTTCGACGAAGGGCGCTACGTGTTCGAGAACGGCTGGCGCGCGGACTGGGTCACCCAGCAGGCGCTGTACGCGCTGGACGAACTGCGCGAGCCGTTCTTCGCGTATTTTCACTACATGGACCCGCACGCGCCTTATGATCCGCCGGGGGCGTATCGCACGTTCTTCGGGCCGGAGCCGGACCTCACCGACCAGGACCGCGCGCTGCTCGAAAACGAAACATTCATGGCCTACTGTCTCGACCGCGTGAAGTGCGCGCTCGGCCTGCAAGCCGCGCCCGCGATGCCCGATTTCTCGCCGCAGGGCAAGGAATACGTCCGCACGCTCTACGACAGCGAAATCCGTTTCATGGACGACCAGCTCGGGCCACTGCTCGACCGTGTGCAAGCGAAATACCCGCACAGCATCATCGTGATCGCGTCGGACCACGGGGAAGAGTTCTGGGAACGGGGCGGCATGGGCCACGGCGCAACGCTGTACCAGGAGCAGATTCGTGTGCCGCTGCTCATCCGCGCGCCGGGGCTGGCCCCGGGCCCCGTGGACACGCCCGCGGAACTCGTAGACATCCTTCCGACCATTGCGGGGCTGCTGGGCCGCGAACCTGACCCCGCTTGGCAGGGCACGGACCTCTTCCGCGCCGGTCTCGCGCACGAACCCCGGTTCTCGCGCACCTATGGGCCATGGCAGGACCTCTACGTTGATGCGGAAGCGGCCGTCCAAGGCGAAATGAAGCTGGTCAGCGACAACGCGCGGGCGGTCACGCAGCTCTTCGATCTCGCGGCAGACCCGCGGGAACTTGCGAATCACGCCATGGATGACCCCGGTCGCACTTCCGGGCTGGCCGTGCTGCTCGATGCGCACCGCGCGGCGAATCAGGCTATTGGCGGCGCCGCGGCAACACAGCAAATGACGCTCGACGACGAAACGCGCGCGCTTCTGGACTCCGTGGGATATATCGATTCAAGAAGAGTGCCGTAGAAGACATCACGAATTCGCCGGACAACAGCGAAAGATCGGGCGGAGTTCATTCGGTGGGTTCAGTCTCTCCAGCAGCAGGCGCTTATCGGACTTCTTTCCATGCCGCCTCGATAATGCGTCCCGCTCGCTGCGCTGCCGTCCGGGCATCGTCGAGGCTTGCATGTGACCTGCCGCCATAATCCCCGGTCGCACGTGTACCAGCCAGCCAAGACTCCTCCCGTCCGTGAGAAACAGGCCACAGGCCCGGCGTGACCAGGTCGCAATGGGCTGCCGCTTCGATTTCCGTATGCTTGCGCGCTCCACGCGTGACCGCATTTCTGACATGGCGCTCTAAGGGCGTTCAAGAGCAATCATTCAGCGCCATTGCCCGCCACGTGATACACGGTCACGCCGCCGCTGCGAAAAACCTGCTTCAGCCAGGGGTGGTCCGCGGGGGCCGCGCCGTTATGGGCCCACTCGTAGGGTCCGAACACGACGTAGCGCACCTGGAAGCGGCGCACGAGCCCGCGCTTGAATTCGTCGTCGCCGCGCGCCTGGTAGAACCGCGAGACCAGGCCGTTCTTCTCGCCGTAGTCCGCCGTGAGCATATCGTGGCCGGAAACCACCCGGTTGCGGCTGAGCCGCGGAATGAACTGCGACGTGTCATGGCTCGCAAGCACGACTTCATTCGGCCGTGTGTTGGCGTCGAGCCATTCGAGCGCGGCGTGCACGTCCTTGTCGAGATAATAGCGCCACGGCGGTACCGGTCCGTGCAAGTCTTTGAAGTCGCGCGCATAAACATAAAGGGACGACGGCGCACACGCCATCACCAGCGCGGCCGCGGCCCACGCGCGCGTGTTCGCCGCAGTGAGTCTTGCGGCGGCGCGCGGCGCGCGGATGCGCGCCCACTCAAGGATCGCCGGACCCGGCCCAAGCATCAGCAGAATCGGCGGGGCCATCGTCAGCGCCCAGAAGGACAGTTCCTGCCCAGCAATGAAATAGGGATAGGCGTGGACGAGCAACAGCACGACGCCCACCCACAATCCGAGCAGCAGCGTCGCGGGCCGCGCGCCGCGCGCTTTCGACAGACCGTGAAAAACGAAATAGCCGGCCACGAGCAGAAACGGAATGCCCAGCCACAGCGCCTGCTCGGAGAGAAACAGACTGTGACGCTTCCATCCGGCCATGCCGAGGACATTCGCGTAGGCCGTCAGCACGAGATACAGCGCGGCGGGCAGGAAGACGATGCCCGCAACGGCATAGGGAACGAATCGACGCCATTGCCAGCGGCCTTCGGCCAGACTCAGCATCGCGGGAAACAGCGCGTACACCAGAAACACCTCGGGAACCAGGTAGGGCCGGATGATTCCGTGCCCCGTGGCGGCAAGACCGCTGTACACGAAATAGCGCAGCTTGCCGGTTGCCTCGCCGCGTAGCAGAAACGCCCACGTCAGCGCGGTAAAGATGCCCGCGCGGATGAAATGAGGATTATTGACGAGATACCCAAAAATGGAAACGCCCTGCAGGTCGAGCGGATACGGCAAGCCGATGCCCGCGGCCTTGCGGGCAAGCCAGAAGACCCACCCGAGCCCCGACCCGAATACCATGAGCGCCAGCGCCAACCGCCGCTGAAACACCGTGTCCAGGCACAGTGCCACGAGAAAATACGCGGCGCACGGAAACAGGACGACCGACAGGACGCGCCAGATGTGGAACATGGCGATCATGGAAAGGCCGGTCCAGCGGACGAGCCGCCCGAACAGCAGCCATTGCAGGCTGAAATAGGCCTGCGGCGTCGGTTCGGGCGTCATGCGGTTCACCATGAACACCTCGCCCTCGACGGCTTGGCGCGCGAGCATGAAATAGCCGTTTGCGCCCGGCGTGCCACGGCCCACGAATCCCATGAATACCTCGTCCGGTGCTTCGCTGAGGCAACCGTACAGGTACGGGAGGCTGCCGGCCACGGCCATGACCACGCCCAATGCGAGGGGGAAAGTGTATTCGCGGGCCGCACGCTGCATCAAAGGTACCCCAGGCTTTCGAGTTGTTGTTCGATGGCCGGATCGCGCGGCGGGGGCGGTTTGGGCGCCACGGCGCCCCCGGTATAGCCAATCGCTTCAATCTGCCGTTGCATCTCCACGGGGAAACGCCCCGTCTCCGCTTCGAGCTTCTCCTTTTCCGGCACCGGCGCAGGACAACGCTCGCGATATGCGTCGAGGATGGCGCGCAGCGCCGCGACCGCCGTGCTCGCGCCGGACTCCAGCAAATCGCGCTGCTGCGCCGGGTCGGATGCCGTGTCATAGAACTCTTCCCGAACGGGCGGCGCCCAGGGGTCGACGGGCGTCGCCGCGCCGTCGACCAGCGCCTTGCGCAACTCCCGCTGCTGCGCGGCGGCCGCGGAGCACTCCTCAGGCGTCAGCCACTTCGGCGCGGCCATGTACGCCTGCTCGCCGGACTGCACCATCCGCACGACATTGCGTGTCTGGATCATCAACTCGGCGATAATGGGTTTGCCGGGCGCGGTGAACCGCCAAGTATCCGCAACGTCGCGGAACAGCGCCGTGCCGTCAAACGAACCCGGATCGTATTCCAGGCCCGCGAAAGACAGCAGCGTCGGCGTCATATCCAAGAGCGCGACACGGTCGGCGACGCGCGAAGGCGCAAAGACGGCGGGTGCCCAGAGGATCAGCGGAATGTGCACCGATTCCCAATAGAGTTGCCATGCATGCTCGACAAAACCATGCTCCAGAAATTCTTCGCCGTGGTCCGCGGTAATAACCACCAGGGTTTTGTCCAATGCGCCGAGTTCGCGCAGGCCTTCGAACAATTCGCCAATATGCGCGTCGACAAAGGCAATCTCGGCGTCATAGCGGTCGACCAGGTCCTCGAATCGCGGTTCATTCGCGCCGAACCCCTCGGCGCGCAACGCGGGCAGGTTCGGGCGGACATCCTCGAAGAGGCGCAGCCGCTGCTCCTTCACAACAGGATAGCGCGCAAACCGCTGATAGTATTCCTCCGGTGGGTCGTAGGGCGCGTGCGGGTCGAGGCAGTGCAGATACAGGAACCACTTATCGCCGCGGTGTTCGCGCGCAAACCGCAGCGCGCGCGCGACCAAGCGCGGTTCCAGCCCGCTGTGCCCATATGCGGCGTAACACTCCGTCTCGTCGAGTCCCCGGAAGAAACTCGGGGAATTGATCTGCGGCGAGTTCGAAAACAGCCCCGTGACGTAACCCGCGCCGCGCAACCACCCGCCGAGCGTCGGCCGGTCTGGGTTGGGCCGCGCCTGCCAGCCCGTGCCCCATGGATTCGCGGAGGGCATCTGTCCGGAAAACAGCGCGGCCACGGACTCGTTGGTGAACGAGGAATTCGACTGCGCGCGTTCAAAGAGGACGCCTTCCGCCGCGATCGCGTCGATGCAGGGCGACGTGGGCCGCGGATATCCGTAGCAGCCGAGGTGGTCCGCTCGCAGTGCATCGATGAGGATGAACAGCACGTTGTAATCGGCGAGGTCCGCGGGGGCACGGCCTTTCCCGCCGCATCCGGCGGGAAACAGTGCGCCGGCCAGAAGCAGCGCAAGCAGTTTCCAATGCCCGAGACGGATTGACACGGCTTCCGTTCCTTTGTGTGCAAGGCCCTATGATAGAGGTTTAAGGGCGGGGCGGCAATACCCCGTGCCTTCCGCGGCGCACATCGGCAATGGAAGAGCAAAAAGCCGCACCCGGAAGGGGCTCAAGGCGTGAGCGGCCTTCCGGGCGCGTGTGGTGCGCAACGCTTACGGCGCAGGCGGCGGCGGGGGTTGGGGAGGCCCCGGCGGCACGGGCGCCTGACCGTCGGGACCCCGTGGCGGCTGCGGCGGGAGCGGTTCCCGGCCGCCCGGTCCCTGCGGCGGCGCGGGCCCGCGCCCCTGACCATCGCGCGCGCCCGGGCGGCGCATCGTGTCACCGTCGCGGAAACGCGGTCCGCCCTCGCGAGGCGGCGGTTCCAAGCCGGGCTCCGGAGCGCCTTCCGGCCCCAGGACCGGTCCCAGCCCCTGTTCAAAACGGCGCCGGTGCACCTGCGTTACCCAGCGGCGCAGTTCATTCTCGAAGTCGCCGACAAACAGGTAGAGGTTCGCACGCTGTTCCGGCGCCAGGCCTGCGCTCATCTGCTCGAAAACGGCGAAACGCGCCAGCGCCAGGTCGCGGTCAATTTCCTGCAGCTTCCCGAGAACCTCCATCGTCTCGGTTTCGCTCGCGTGCTCTTCGGCCAATCGACGCAACCGGTCCGCGATGCGCGTGCGTTCCTGGCGCAACGCCTGCATGCGCTCGCGGTGCTCCGTGTACTGGCGAACCATCAGCACGGTCTGCTCGTCGCTCAATTGCAGCCGCCTGGAGAGACGTGCGACGAAGACCTGTTCGAGCAATTCGCGCGCCTCGGGCCCCATTGGGCCGGCCTCGCCCTGCCAGCCGCGGCGCATGCCGCCCTGGCCCGGCCCCATCTGTTCCGGAGGGCTGCCAGGGACCGGCCCGCCGGGCCCTTGGGCAAGAGCGGCTGCACTCAGCAACACTGCAGTCAGCGACAAACAGGCACGGTATCTCATGACGCCCACGCTCCTTTCGTGAAGTTGCCGGTCACTTCCCGCATGACATCCTCTTCGCCGGTGTCCAGCGACTCGATCAATGTGCTGACGTCCTGGGTTTCGGCATAGGGCGACAGCGTTTCGTCTTCCCACGCCGCAACAAGCAGCGAATCAAAGACCGTCGCGACGGCGGCGGCGTCCAGGGGCTCCGCGGGACCGGGCAACGGCTCAAAGAGGGAGAGGTCATCGCCCGCGTCTGCCAGTTGTTCCAGCGCGGCGACAATCTCATCCTCATTCTGCCACCGCGAATCGGCAGCGCCCCGCGCGGCCGTTACGCCGGCCACGGGCTCCGGTTCCGGTGTCCAGGCATAGAAGGCGATGCCTGCCCCAAGCGCAATAGCCGCGACGCCGGCCAACGCAATTCTCCACGGCCAGACCGCGCGCGCGGTGCGGGCCGGCTCGGCCTGAACCGCGGCGATTACGCGCGAGGCAAAGCCCGGCCGGGGTTCCGGGGCAGGCAACGCGCGCACGCAAGCGGACAGCCGCAGCAGCGCCGCATGCTCGCGCGCATAGTCAGGGTCACCCGCGATCCGCTCCGTTACGCGCCGCGGGTCGCACGCCTCGCCGTCCACATAGGCGGACAACTCTTCGAATGCTTTACGGTCTCCATTCATGACAGGTCCACTCCGGCCGCCGCCAGGCGCAGGCGCAGTTGCTCGCGCGCCCGCGCAATGCGGCTCTTCACCGTCCCCTTGCGGCACTTCACAATTCTGGCGATACTCGCGTAATCCAACCCTTCGACCTCGCGGAGCAACAGCACCTCCCGGTGCTCCGGCGCGAGGGCGGCAATGCCCCGCGCCACGGCGCCCGCTATTTCGCGCAGATGCGCTTCCTCATCGGGCGGCCGCTGCTCGGGATGCGCCACCGGCCGTTCATCGAGCGGCTGCACGATGTCTTTTCCACGGCGCCGCATATCGCGCAGGTGATTCAAGGTCAGGTTCCGCACAATCCCGAAGAACGCGGTCGAGAACTTCGCGCGCGGGCTGAGCCGGGCCAAGTACCGGTGCAATCGGATGAAACTTTCCTGGGCGAGGTCCTCTGCATCCTGCTCAGATCCCACCATGCGCTGACAGAAATGGATCACGGGTCTCTCATACCGGCGCACAATCTCCGCGAAAGCATCCATATCGCCCCGTTGCGCACGGGCGACAAGGTCCCAGTCGCTGATTCCCTGCATCGGCTTGGTCGCTCCTTGACATGGCGGCTCCGGCCTGCTGCCGCGGCCGGGGAATCGCACATCCGAGTGTAGTCCAACACGGCCCACACCCGCGAACAGACTCCCCGTCCCCTGGAACCAGTCTCCGGTCATAGTCCTTGACGCCTCGGCTCCGTCTGTGTCATTAAACACCGTGCGCGCGCACCGGGTTCCGCCGCGGCCCCGGGACGGCTGAAGATTCCCTCAACCCCGCCCGCTTTGTTATCCTTTCCACGGCGTGGGATCGTTACCCGGTGTATTGGCGCCGCTTGGCGCTAACGCGAACGGAGAGTCGGAACATGATTTCGGGGTCCCGGCGGTTGCGCGGCTTGTTCGCGCTGTGGAGTGTCATTTGCACTTGTGGCCTGTTCCACAGCTGCGGCAACCCGTCTGCACCCGCCGCCGGCGCCGCGCAGCCCGGAACCATGCAGGTAATCACTGTCACCCCGGCGACTTTGTCCTACGAAGACCGCACCCTGATCAATAATGGCGATTTCCGGGAATTCTGGGCTGGCGCGCCCGCGCCTTCGGGGTTCCACGTTGTCGCGCCGGGCGGCCCCTCGGAAATCCGCCGTGCGCCCGGCGACCCCGCTGTTGGCGGCTCCAGTTTCGCCGCGCTCCAGACTTGGCAGAAACCCGACATCGCCACGAGCTTGGAAAACCGCTTCTACACGACGGTCCAGGGACTCAAGCCCGAGACTCTGTACCGTGTTGAGGCGCTTGCGAGCGGCGAGGCGGGCGTCCTGGCCGGGCTTGGGGTCTTCGAACTCGACCAGATGGGAAATGTCAACGAGGTCGCGCCCTGCGCGCTGACGGCCCCGGGCGGCGTCGGGCTCAAGAACAGCGCCGGCTACTTCACGACGCAAATGGGCGGCGACGCGGCCGTGGCGTCCCTGCTCGTGCTGGCCTCACACATGCCGGCAAAGATGACTTGGCATGCCTGGCGCATGCAGGAGGTGCCACAGGGCTCGCCCGAGGCGCAGGGCGTCGCGGCGCGGCAGACGGACCGCGACACCCGCCGAAGACACATGGACTGGCAGTTGCGTCAAATCAAGGAAGCGATCAATGCCTACGAAGGGCTCGACAGATGGCGCGAACAGACCGCGCCCTTCCAGCAGGGGCTCCAAGAGACGCTCGACCTGCTGAAGGATGCGGGCAGCGATATCATGCTGGGCGAGGACGGTTACCTGTTTTCGCGGTTCAACGCGCTGTATCTGCTCGAAAAGGAGCTTGTGTACCAGAAGGAGGGCACGTATTTCGACGCCTGCGCCGCGATTATCGATTTCGACCGCGAATTGGACAATCGCGGCATCGACCTGATTTTCGTGCCCGTGCCCGCGCGCGCCGAGTGTTTTCCCGACAAACTGGTGCCCGGCACCCCGCCCGCGCTGAATGTCGCCCCGCAACTCGCCAAATTCGTGATGGCCCTGTCAGAGATGGACGTGGAGGTTGTCGAACTCGCCGAGAGTTTCCGCAAATACCGCGAGCGTAATGAACTCACGTACTTCCGGACCGACACCCGCCTGTCCAATCGGGCGGTGGCGCGCGTCGCCCGCATACTCGTCGGACGGCTCGAGCGCTACGCTTTCTTGCAGGATCCCGCAACGCCCCGAACCGAGTATCAGACCGCCAGCAAGGACGTGGCGTGGCGCGGTTCGCTGCTTGATGGACTCGACAAGGACAAACAGCAAGCGTACGTCGACGAGGTGCAGTCCGTCGTCTCGGTGCTGGACGCGGCGGGACAGCCCTTCGCGCCGCCGCCGGATTCACCCATTCTCCTGGCAGGCGATGTGGCGCGCTGGTATGAACAGGAAGGCGCTTCCATGGCCGCCCACCTCTCGAAGGAACTGCGGTTTCCGGTCTCGGTGCTGCCCGTCGGCGACCCCGGTCCCGGCATCCCGCGGAAACTGGCGGAGCAGGGGGCGGATTATCTCAAGGGCCGCCGTGTGCTGGTCTGGTTCGTTCCCACGAATTATCTGCGTTCCAGTACGGCGTACACGTGGGAAAGCGTGCCATTGCCGTAACGGGGGCCGGAACGGCGGCATTACACGGGGGCTATTCGCGGGACAGGGCGCAGCCCGGGCGTCACACGCGGGCACGGCGGCGGAGCCATGACGGTTTAACAACCGCTCATGAGCTTTCGCGAAAGAATGCCGTGCCCGGATGCGACTATGTAGTCTGGTCAAGGGGCCGGGGCCATAAGCCCGTTTCAGCGGCCCGGAGGGAGGCATGGTTGTGTTGCGACGAGAACCTTCGCCTGGTGACACGGACAGCGTGGATTTGGGCTACGGCGCGCGCCTGGAGCTGATATGGTGCCCGCCGGGCGAGTTCTTGATGGGCAGTGCGAATGACTTTCCTTCGGAAAGCCTGCCGCAGCATCTGGTGCGGCTGACTCGCGGCTTCTGGATGGGCAAGTATCCGGTGACGCAACTCCAGTGGAAAATGGTGCTATGCGAGACCGACTATTATGCTTGCGGGGAAGATGACTATTTTGACGGTTTCGAGAATCTCGAAAACGCATGCGACCCCGATGATTACGAGTTGGAGGTCAGGGCTCTCGAACAGGAACCTACGTTCCCAGGCTGGCAGCGCCCGATGGACAGCGTCTCGTGCAACGACGCCCGTGCGTTCTGCACCAAGCTTTCCCGGATGTGTCCGGGCAGATTCCGACTGCCGACGGAGGCCGAATGGGAATATGCGTGCCGCGCCGGAACCACGACGCGGTACTCCTTCGGCGACGATGCATCCCGCTTGAGCGAGTATGCGTGGTATCGCGACAACTCGAGTGAGACTGCGCCGGTAGGCTTGCTCAAGCCGAACCCATGGGGCTTCCACGACATGCACGGAAACGTCCGGGAATGGTGTCTCGACTTCGCGGACCACTACTCTTCCGGTCCTGAGACGGACCCGACGGGCCCTTCCCCCGAAGAATTCCGCGGAACGGAACGGATCTTGCGCGGGGGCTCGTACGACAGCCATGACTTTTCCTGCACGTCTTCCTATCGCTCCGAAAGCGCGGATTTCAAACGGCAGCCGTGGTATGGCTTCCGGGTCTTGCGGCTGCCATAAACCAAGAGCATGGACCCGCTCACAGGCGAACCGTGAAGGCTGAAGCTGTCCCGCAAGCTTGCCGGGTCTCTCCCGGAAAACTGGTTCAACGCGACGAGGATACCCGCGCCTGCTGCGTGGACATCCCCGCCGCGGTGGGGTATACTTCCATTCAGCCGGTCGCCCAAGCCCGTCGGCGCACGGGCCGGCGCCAAGAGGGAACCCGGTGTGATTCCGGGGCTGCCCCGCAGCGGTAAGCAGGAACGAACAGCGCGTTCTGACGCACTGGCTCCCGCGACAGGGAGTTGGGAAGCGGCGCTCAGTAGAACCACCGGCGCAAGCCGGTCCCGCCTGCAAGCCCGAAGACCTGCCGGCCGGTATATTCATGATGAGTGGCCAATCCTTCGAGGGAGGGTAGCCGAACATGCAATCTGATTCCCGCCATTGGCCGCGCGCGCGCCTTGCGCTGGCGCTTTGCGCGGTGCTTGCCTCCGCGGCACGGGCCGAGGACCCCTGGGCCGACGCGGTTGTGGATATGCACGCCATCAGCCCGAATCCCGGTTTCAACGCGCCGGAGCGGACCCTGGGTGCGCCCGTGGGTGCGGGACCGTACAGTCCAAGCAACACGAGCATACACTCGGTCGGCGAAACGGGCAGCTTCATTACGCTCCAGTTCCATACGCCGGTGACGGACGACCCCGCCAATTTCCAGGGGCTCGACTGTATCGTCTACGGCAATGCGTTCTGGGTTGCGGGCGACCCCAACCGGAAATGGGCCGAACCGGGGCTGATCGAGGTCAGCGAAGACATCAATGGCAACGGCGAGGCGGATGACCCGTGGTACGTGATTCCCGGCAGCCGCGAGATTGCACGGGCGCAGGCAACGGCGGGCATACCGAACCCCTCGCCGCCGCTGACCGGCTCCTCGGGCGTGGTCAACCCGAACAGCACGGACGGCGACCCCGCGAACAACGGGGAAGAGTACGACTGGGGCTACGCGGACATGAGCCCGACTCAGCAGCCGTACCTGGATAATTACCTGCGGCCCGACGACCCGAAGCAGACGGGCCTGACCCCGCGCAGCGGCGGCGGCGATGCCTTTGACATCGCCTGGGCTGTCGACGCGGCGGGGCAGCCTGCAAACTTGCAGCAGTTCCACTTCCTCCGCGTCTGGACGCTGGTGCGCGACGGCGGTCTGAGCGCGGTCACGACGGAGGTCGACGCCGCCGCCGATGCCGCGCCCGATATCGACACCGACGGCGACGGCATCCTCGACGAGTACGAGACCCGTGTCGCGGGCACGGACCCGAACCGGCCCGAGAGCACCGTGCTCGGGCTCGAGATTCCGGCCACGGAAGGGGGCAGCCCCGCCGGCGTTGCGCTGGGAACCGCGACGGATTCCCAAGGCAACGCGATCACGCTCTATTCAAGCGGGCCGCGCACTGGCGCACGCGACCACAACTGCACGGTGGATATCGCGGCGGTCACCGACCCGGGCGGCAGCATCCCCGGTCTGCAAAAGAGTGGCGCTGCGCGCGCATTCACGTGTAGCGTGACGGATTTCGCGTCCGCGCAGATTCAGCCCGCCGAATTCACCATTGCCTATACCGCGGCGGAGATTGCGGGCCTCGACGAAGCGGGCCTGACGCCCTGGCGCTGCACGGGCGGGGCTTGCACGCAGGAAGGCATTTCGGATGTCACGCGGGACATCGGTCTGAATACCCTGACCTTCCGGTTTTCGGCGCCGGGCGTGTTTGTCGCGGCGTCCGTGCCCGGGTCGGGCGACGCCGGCGGTCAGACCGCTACGTTTGCGCTCTCGGTCTCCCCCGAGGGCGGCGTCGTGGCCGACCCGGCGAACGCCGTCCTGGTCAGCAGTGGCCCGATCGTACTGCCGGACGATGTGCCCGCGCCGGAAGGCATGTTGTTCACTGTCAGCGCGACGCTTGGAGCCATCAGTACGCCGGATGCGGACGCCGCCACCGGGGGCATCCAGGCCGCCGTATCTGGTCAGGCCATCGCGTTCACGCTCAACGCGCCAGTCACCGCGGGCCGCGCGGTATTTCGCGCGGCGTCGCTTGACGGCGCGGCGCGCGGCGAAATCTCCTGCGAATTCCTGCCCGGACCGCCCGCGGGCCCGGTCGGCATCTTCCTTTACACCGCCGAAGGCCCGCTCTATGGGCCGGTCTCGCTCGCAACCGGCCTCATCTATG
>JAGMZX010000001.1:90544-100624 GCA_018005585.1 Candidatus Hydrogenedentota bacterium
GCGGCGCGCGGCGAAATCTCCTGCGAATTCCTGCCCGGACCGCCCGCGGGCCCGGTCGGCATCTTCCTTTACACCGCCGAAGGCCCGCTCTATGGGCCGGTCTCGCTCGCAACCGGCCTCATCTATGATCAATACGGCAACGCCATTGCCGAGGGCGCGCTGCTGACCGTTGTGGTCGAAGGCGGCGCCATCACTTCCTCGGACGCCGCGCCAGCACTGCCGGGCCATCAGGCCGCCGCGCACGCCGGCGTGGCGTCCTTTGTCGTATTGCCGTCCTCGCGCGCCCAAGCCCTGACAACGCTGACCGTGACGCTCTACGCCGATGCCACGCTCACACAACCCATCGGCTCGGAGACATTCACGTTCGAGTATGTGGACCCGGAGGACGTGCCCACGGCCGGGCATTGGGGCTTGCTGCTTCTTGCGGCGCTGCTGTGTGCCTGCGCGGCGTGCCGGAGCGCGCCTGCGCCGCGCAAGCGGGGCGGTTTCACGCTGATTGAATTGTTGATTGTAATCGGGATTATCGGCATCCTGGCGGCGTTGCTGCTGCCCGCATTGGGCCGCGCCCGCGCGCAGGCACGCTCCGTCGATTGCGTCAACAACCTGCGTCAGCTCTACCTCGCCAACGCAATGTACGCGGCCGAGCACGACGGCCATTACGTGCCCGCCGCGCCGGACATGTACGATTTCCTGCTGCCCGGCGCGGAGCCCGATCACTTTGGCGGCCGCAAGCGCTGGCACGGCGAACGCGAATCGCCAAACCCGAACAGCGATTTCGATTTCCGGAAGGGGCCCCTCTTCGAGTATCTGCCCGACGGGCGCGTTGCGGAGTGTCCCGAATTCTTCGAAATGAAACGGCGAGGCGAGGTGGACAATGCGTTCGAGTCCGGCACGGGCGGCTACGGTTACAACATGGCCTATATTGGATCGACGCTGTACCAGACGGACGACGTGGTACGCGCCGCGCGGCAGACCACCCGCGATGTCAACATCGCGGATCCGTCGCAGGTCGTCATGTTCGCCGACGCGGCGATGCCGCAGCAAGGCTATATCGTCGAGTATGGGTTCCTCGAGCCGCCGCGCTTCGTGTCGAAGCAGTACCCGCACGGTCAGCGGGACGATGACCTGATGGCCTCGCCGTCGCTGCATTTCCGCCATTACGGGCGCGTGAACGTGTGCTGGGCCGACGGCCACATCTCGAGCGAGAAGTGGGCCTGGGCGCCCGAATTCAACATTTACGGCGCGTACAACGCGCGCTGGGCCGTCGGCTGGTTCGGTCTCGACGACAACCGCTTCTTCGACATCCTGCCGAAGGACACATATCTCGCTAAATAGTACTGCATGCCGTGACCGTCACCCTTTCCGTGCGCGAAATGCCCCGAGCAATTGCCGCATCTCGTCAACGTTCAGCGCGCGGCAGAGCAGCGCGTATACGATGACCCCGGCCGCGACGGGCAGCGCCACCGTCGTCAAGCGCGCCGCGAAGCCGCCCGTGCCGAGAAGGAATTCCAGCCGGTAGTTCAAGCCGTACGCGACACCACACATCATGACCGTGGCCACCGTCATGCGCAGCAGCGCATCCGTCGCGGCGCGGTCCCACAGCGCGCCGTAACGTCCGTTGAGGAAGACGTAGAGCAGCGCGAAATTGACGGTATAGGAAATGGTCGTGGCCAGCGCCAGGCCGCGATACCCCATCGGACCGACAAGCGCGCAGTTGAGCAATATATTCAGGAACATGCTCGCCGCGGCGATGATTACGGGCGTCTTGGTGTCGTGCAGCGCGTAAAACCCCTGCACCGACACTTTCACCCAGGCGAACGAGAGCAAGCCCGCTCCGTAATAGAGAAGCGCGGTTGCAGCCCGCTCCGTTTCGCCGGGCGTGAAGGCGCCGCGCTCGAAGAGCAGCCGCATGATGGGCTCGCGCAGGAAGATGAGCCCCAGCATGGCGGGAAACACGAGAAAGAACGTTTGCCGGTAACCGTGCAGCAGCGTGCCGCGGATTTCCCCATGTTCACCCCGTGCGGCAGCGCGCGAGATGCTCGGCAGGATTGCCACCGACACCGCCACCCCGAAGATGGACAGCGGCAACTGCACTAGATGGTTCGCGTAGAACAGGGCCGTGACCACGCCTTCTTCCAGGGAATAGGCGAAGAAATTGTCGACCATCTTGTTCACTTCGCCGGTCGCCTGACCGAGAATAACCGGCAACAACAGGAGAAACGCGCGACCCACGCCCGGGTGCCGCGGCGGGAACGCGGGCAAGGTCACGTGCGCGTGCTTGCGCATCGCCCAGGCGAGCACGGCCAGCTGGGCCGCGCCGCCCAGCCAGACCCCGACGACCAGCGACCACGCCGGATTCTCGAAACGCTTGTAGAACAAGGCACAGCCGCCGATAAACGCGATATTGAGCAAGGCAGGCGCCCACGAGGGCGTGCCATAATGCCTGACGCTGAACAGGGGCGCCATCGCGAACGCGGCCAACCCGATAAAGAAGAGATAGGGAAACGTCCATTGCATGATCTGCACGGTTTCGCGCAGTTCCACCGGGTCCTTGGGCTCGGCATTCGTAAGGGGCCGCAGCAATTCGAGCAGGTAAGGCACCAGCGGCATCGCCAGCACGCCCAGAACGGTGATGACGCCAAGCACCACGGTCATGATGCCCAGCAGCTGGGCCACGAGCGAGCGAAAGGCCTCGGGGGATTCCTTTTCCTGCGTCTGCGCGAGCACCGGCACGAACGCGGCATTGGTCGCGCCTTCACCCAGCATGTCGCGCAGCATGTTCGGCAAACGGAACGCGAAAAAGAACGAATCGCGCGCGGCGGTGGGGATCAGTCCGGCGATCACAATGTCGCGCACGAGCCCCAGGATGCGGCTCAACATCGTGCCGCCCGCGAAGACCGCAGCAAACCTCGCCAGTTGTCCCTTGGATTCCGCCATGGCTCGTCAATCCTTCCACGGCCGGTCCGGCGCCCGGCGGCCCCACGCCAGCGCCGCCGACACCCACAAACCGGCCAGAATGGCGAACGCCCAAGGCGCGGTTCGCGGCCCCCAAGGGACCGGCCGCGCCGCGGGCAACGGCAACGGAATGACCTGCATGCACCGGTGTGCCAGCGTTTGCAGCGCGGTATACTGTTCATACATGCGCGCGAAGCGGCCGTATGGGTCGAAAACACCCGAAAGCCCCGTGTTTGCGGCATGGATCACCGGAAGACGTGTCTCAATCGCGCGCAGCCGCGCGATATCGAGTTCCTGCGCGGCGGCGCAACTGCGCCCGAACCAGCCCAGGTTGGTGACCACGACGAGCGTGTCCGCCCCCATGCGCCGCAGCGTTTCCGCCATCGGCGAGAACAGAACCTCGAAACAGATCAGCGGGCCGAGCGTGCGCTCCTCGAATGGGAGCACCTTCTGTACCTCGCCCGCGTCAACATCCGCGGGCACAATCTGCCGCAGGAACGGCAGAATTCCCGAGAATGGCATGTATTCGCCGAAGGGGGCGAGGTGGACCTTGTCGTAGTAGCCGGCTGTTTCGCCGCTCCGGTCCAGGAGCACGCTCGAGTTGAAGCTCTTGCGCCCGGTCTCGCGAACCGCCCCCGCGAACAGGCCGGCTTGCGTGTCGCGCGCGACCGCGCGCAACGCGGTCGCATAGGGTTCGCGGTCGAACGATTCCATGACCGTGGCCTCGGGCCACACAACAAGGTCGAGCGGCGCACGCGCGGCTAATTGCGACGACATCCGCGCCGATTCCCGCACCATTTGTTCGTCGTACAGGCCGCTCCATTTCATGTCCTGCGGGAAGGCCGGCTGGATAATGCCCACGTTGAATGGCTGCTCGGGATAGGCCGCTTCGCGCAGAAGCAACGCGCCCCCGGCGTGCGCCAGGACCACGACGGCGGCGGCGGCGGCCAGCCGCCTGTAACGCCACGGTCCCTCCTGCGCGGCCAGGGCCAGCAGCGCATTTACCAGCGCCAGGATGAAAGAAATGAGGCTGACACCGCCCACGGCGGCAAGCTGCAACAGCCAGAGATTGGGCCCCTGGCTGTACCCGAGCGCGCTCCAGCCAAACCCAGTGAAAAGCCGGGCTTCGAGAAATTCCAGGAACGTCCAGAGCAGCGCCAGACCGAGCGCATTGCCAAACCGCGGCGCCTGCCGGCGCGCATGCACCCAGACCGCGCCGGTCAGCGCCCAGAACAGCGCCAGCAACAGGCAGAGCAACTCGTATCCGAGCACCGCGAAGCCGCCGACCCAGTAGATGTTCGATATTTGCCATTGCAGCAGGATCGTGTGAAAAACCCAGCCGGCGGCGAAGAATTGCGCGGCCGCTTCGAGCGCGCGCGCGCGCCGAACGCGCCAGAACAAGAGGGCCGGCGCAACCCACGCGAGCCAGTAGAAGTTCCATGAGGGGAAACTGACCGCGAGGAGCACTCCGGCAATCAAGGATATCCCGTATGTGCGAAGCAGTGCGCGCATGACGCGCGGCATCATGCGGCAGCCCGAGCCGATGCGTCAAGCCGGACGTTCTCGGGGCGGAACTCAAGACTCGCCGGTAAGCCCGATGCGCAAATACACGTGCCTACAGCAGGCGTTCACTGCCGGAGTGCGCACTTGCGCCCGGAACCGGTTTCGTTGTATCAAGAACGCATTGTTGCCGCCATCCAGACAAGGAGGACCCGTTGCCCGTCCCCGTTCCTGAAAACAGTTCTTCGGCGTTGTCGCGCGTCCGGAACGAACCAGCGCCAGAATTGATCCGCCTCATGGAAGCGCGGCTGCTTTTGCCGAAGGAGCGCATTCTCTGTTACGGCTGCGGCCGCGGGGCGGACGTTGCGTGGCTGAAAGCGCGCAAGTTCCGCGCACAGGGCTACGATCCCTATCCCTTGTTCGGCTATTCGTCGGAACCTTCCGGAACGTTCGATGTCGTCTGCCTCGTCTACCTGCTGACCCGCCTCAAGACCGACGAAAACCGGCGTGCCGTGGTCACGCGGGCGTTCGGCTATGTCCGGCCTGGCGGCCGGATGCTCGTTGTCACGCGGAACGCGCTGCGCCTCGCGGCGCAAGCCGGTCTGCAAGGGCCGGACGCAGCGACGCAATACCTCTGCGGCCTGTTGTCGGACTGTTCGGTTGCCGAGACGCAACTCCGCGAACTCGAGGGGGTTGTCACGACACTGTGTTTCAGCGCGCGGCGCCCCGGCAGCCTGGAGCCGCGCAACCCCGTAGTGCTGGTGCCGGACGATGGCGAAGCCGCAACCTGCTGCCAGGCCCTGGCGCGCGAACCGTATATCGGGCTCGACGTCGAGACGACGCTCGAAGAACCGCGGCGAATCTGCACAATCCAGTTGAGTGCCGCGGACCGGACCTATCTCATCGACGCGCTGGCGCTCGGCGACTGGCAGCCTGTGAAAGCCCTGCTCGAAAACGACCGCGTCGAAAAAGTCATCCATAACGCCCAATTCGAAGAAGACCTGTTCGCCAAACGCGGCATCCGCATTCGCAGCGTCTTCGATACGCTGCCCGCTTCGCGGCGGAAACACCGTCGCGGCGTGGAAGGCGGCCACAAGCTCAACGAGGTGTGCGAGCGCGAATTGGGCATCCACATGGACAAGACCCTCCAGACTTCCGACTGGACGCAACGCCCGCTGACGCCCGCGCAAATCGCCTATGCGGCGCTGGACGCTGAGGTGCTCATCGACCTCTACCGCGTTTTTCATCCGCCCAAGCCGCCTGAAACCTTGTCACTGTTTGAATAGACCGCCCAAGGATGCGCCGGCGCCACCGCGGTTCGGCACGGGTCCTCTCCTGTTGGCACAGGGTCTCGCGCAAACAGAAGTTTTTTGTTGACAAGCGTCCAGGAATAGCAGTACGCTCGCGTCGTGGGAGATCGTTCAGTCCTGGCGGCGTCTTGGGACGCGCGCACAACGGCCTGGTAGGGAAAGTCTATAGTGAATCCCCAGATGAGTCGCGCCACCTTCTGGAGTGGACTTCTTGCACTCGGCGACACGGGTTTCGTGTTCCTCGCCACCCTGTTCGCGACTCAAATGACTTTGCCCCCGGACGGTTCCCGGGCCTTCTCCGAACACCTTCAGATGGAATTGGCCTATTTCGCGATCTTCGTGCTCGCGTGGCCGGTGCTCGCGTCCCGTCAACGGCTCTTTGCGTCGCGACGTCGCGATCACTTGACGCTGGTCGTCTATGACGTAACGAAAGCCGTCGTGGCAACCATCGTGTTTTCGGGGTTCATCGTCACGTTCTTCACCAGCCTCGGCTTGCAGCGCGAGTTCTTGCTGTGGTTTGGCGGGGCGTCGCTCTTGATATTGAGCGTGTTCCGCAGCGTGGTCCAATTGTTCCTGTGGAGTCTGCGCGCGCACGGCCGCAACATGCGCCAGGTCATCGTCATTGGGGCAAATTCGAGAACTCGTGAATTGATCCGCACGATCGAAGCCAACCCCCATTACGGCTACCACGCCATCGGCATTCTCGAGGATGAACCGGACCGTTGCCGCATGCTGGAAGAATTCAATATCCCGCTTCTCGGCAAGTTCGAATCGCTTGAACAGGTGCTCACGCAGCATGTCATCGACGAGGTGTTCATCGGGCTCCCGGTGAGCTCGCGCTACGAGACCATCCAGAGCATGGCGCACCTCTGCGAGGGCGTCGGCGTCGGTGTCCGTCTGATCGCGGACCTGTTCCCGCTGCGGCTGGCCACGAGCCGGTTTCAGAAGATCGAGCACATCCCGATCCTGGCGTTAACCACGGTGCCCGAGAACCAGGCTCAGCTCATGCTGCAACGCACGACCGACATCGTCGTCTCCGGCGCCGCGCTCCTGATTCTGTCTCCGTTGTTCATCCTGACCGCCATTCTGATCAGGCTGGATTCACCTGGGCCGGTGTTCTTTCTCCAGGAGCGCGTGGGGCAGAACCAGCGCAAGTTCAAGATGATCAAGTTCCGTTCGATGGTCGCCAACGCGGAGCAGTTGCGGCGGCAGGTCGAAAAACTGAACGAGGCCGACGGCCCCATCTTCAAGGCCCGCCATGACCCGCGCATGACGCGCGTGGGCCAGTTCATCCGCAAATACAGCATCGACGAGCTGCCCCAACTCATGAACGTGCTCGTGGGGCACATGAGCCTCGTAGGGCCGCGCCCGCCGCTGCCGAATGAGGTGGCGCAATACTCGTGGAACCAGCGCCGCAGGCTCAGCGTGAAACCCGGCATGACCGGCCTCTCACAGGTGCGCGGCCGGAGCGACCTGTCGTTCCGGGAGACCGTGGACCTGGACCTGGCCTACATCGACCAGTGGTCGCTCTGGCTGGTGTTCCGTATCCTCGTGCAAACCATTCCCGCGGTACTACGAGGGCGCGGGGCCATGTAGGCCCCGGCGTCGCGCCGCAACGCAACGGGAGCGCCCGTGTTCGCAGACGCCGAAGCCGTCAAGCGCCTTCTGGGCAAGGGATATCTTTCCTGGTTGAACGAGATTGTCTCCGTGCTCGGCGCGCGGGTTCTGGGCTCGGGCGCGGCGTTCCTCGGCAACATCCTCGTCGCACGCTACCTCGAACCGGCGCGTTACGGCCAGTTCTACCTCCTGTTCACGATCATGACCATCGTCGCCGGGCTCACGGGACCCGGATTCGACACCAGCCTGGTCCGGTTCGCGTCCAAACTCCTGCAAAGCGATAGCAACGCCGCCTTCTCTTATTTTTCGGTCATGTTCCGGATGAAGTGCGCCGTGTTCGCAATCACCATGCTCGCCGGAATGCTCGCCGCCGCGCCGCTCCTGCGCCTGCTGTTCCCGGCGGGTGACGCGGCGTCCGTGACGCGGCACGCGATTGTGCTCGCCTTCTTCGGCGGGGCCGCCGTGTCCATGTGGGGGTTCGCGCAATCCTATTTCCAGGCCTGCCAGCACTTCGGGCGCTACGCCGGCTTCGAGTTCTTCAGTTCGACCTTGCGCCTGTGCCTCGTGGTCCTGCTGATCCTGCTCGATGTGCGCACCGTGTGGGCCTACCTGGGCATGTATGTCGCCGCGCCCACCGCCATGTGGTTTATCTCATGGCTGTTCCTGCCGCGTCGCGCCTTCCTTGCGGGCGCCACCGTCGCCGTCACGCGCGAATTGCTCGCTTTCGCCAAGTGGGTGCTGCTCGCCACCCTGTTCACGACCCTGACCCAGCGCCTCGACCTGCTGTTGCTCGGCATGTTCCGTGTGCCGGAGGAAACGCTCGGCTGCTACGGCGCCGCGGTGAGCCTCGTCCTGCTCGGCGAACTCGTGCTGCTGACCTTTTACAACGTGCTGTTGCCGAAGGCGAGCGCGCTCAAGAACCCGAGCGACCTGCGCCGCTTCATCGGCTCGTTCCGCATCCCCAGCCTGCTCTTCTGTCTCGGCATGAGCCTGCTCATGCCCTTCGCCGAGACCCTGCGCCACCTCTTCTTCGGCGAAAAATACCTCGGCACCGAACTCTATTTCCTCATCCTCCTTTCCGGCATCATCGTGTCCCTTGGATGCGCGCCCGCCGTCACTTCGCTCTATTCGCTGGGCCGGTCCCATTTCATTGCCGCGTTCGAGGGGTTCCGCTTCGTGGCCGCGCTCGCGCTGGGCGTCTACGTCGTGCCCCGTTACGGCGCCGTCGGCATGGCTTGGGTCATGGCCGGCACGCGCGCCGTCATGAGCGCCGTCATGTATGTCGTCGCCCACCAGGACGTCAAGCGCCTCACCATCGCGGAATACATGCGCGGCGACAACTGAGCCCCCGCTCCCAAAACCGGGCGCGCGCCTGGCCCGGCACAGGCGGGCCGCTTTGAATGTACGCCGCGTGTCGCTTAGAATGGGGCGTCCCGTGCGGTCTTGAGGTAACAGGCATGGCAGCAGTTGGATTGGTGTACCGCGAGGAAGCGCTGCGGCACGATACGGGTTTCGGGCATCCCGAAGCGGCGGACCGGTTGCGCGCGATTTTGAAGGGGTTTGGCCAAGCCGGGCTCGACCCGCCGCGCCTCGAAATCGGCCCCGCCTCGCGGAAGGACCTGTTACGCGTTCACAGTGAATACCACGTGGACACCATTGAGCGCGTGTGCACGGACGGTCTGCCCTACCCTGACCCGGACACCGTCATGGGCGGGGGTTCTTGGGATGCGGCGCTGTTGGCGGCCGGCGGGGCGATCGCGGCGTGCCGCGCGGTGCTCGAGAAACAGTACAACCGGGTCTTCATGGCGATGCGCCCGCCGGGCCATCACGCGGAACGGGACTGGGCCATGGGCTTCTGCCTGTTCAACAACGTGGCCGTCGCCGCGCGCTGGCTGCGCGAGGAAGCCGGGCTCGCGCGCGTGGCCATCCTGGACTGGGACATCCACCACGGCAACGGCACGCAGCACGCCTTCTACGAAGACGATTCGGTCTATTACATCAGCATTCACCAGCACCCGCACTATCCGGGCACGGGCTTTCCGGAGGAGCGCGGCAAGAACAACACGAACCTGAACATCCAGATGCCGCCGGGCGTCGACCCGGATGAATGGCTGAATGTGTTCCCAAAGTTCATTCTGCCGGAGCTGGAACGTTTTGACCCGCAGTTCCTCCTGATTTCGAGCGGGTTTGACGCGCATGTGCGCGACCCGCTCGGCCATCAGTTGCTCGAAACGGAGCATTACGCCGAAATGACGCGCCGCGTGCTGGCTGTGGCCGGGGGGCGCATCGTGTCGCTGCTGGAAGGCGGCTACAACCTCCAGGCGCTGACGGATTCGTCGGTCGCGCATTTCCGCGCGCTGGAGGAAGACGGCGCCCCAGCGGCGCAAGGTCCCCAGGAGACGTATGGCATCACCGGGCACACGGGCTGAAGAGTAACGGTGCTCTTGCATGCAAGACCGCAGGACGGTTTGCGTTGGGCTTTGGCCGGAACATCAGAAAGTTAAGATCATGCGCATCTCTCGTTGTTTCTCATGCTTGGTACTGGCCGGGATCTGTGTGCACCTTGGGGGAGCCGCGGCCGCGGAGGAATGGCCTGTCACCAGGGAATCCGGCTATCGCGGCATCTGGTATTACAACCAGGAAACAAAAGACGAATACGTTTACAAGTACAGCGGCGGTCTGGGCACGTATTGCGCGG
>JAGMZX010000002.1:0-47977 GCA_018005585.1 Candidatus Hydrogenedentota bacterium
CCGAGACAAGGAGGTCGAGGCTCACAAGACACGGAGGTCGGCCAGGATGGGCGCGCCGCGGTGTCTTCCCAACACCACGCGACCGGCGTGAACATCTCCATTACCCTCTTTGAATGGCGCCATGACTTTGCGTTGTGGCGCTCATTCCCTTTTTCGGCGCTCATGACCCAACGCCGGCGCCGCGAGTCAAGTCTCCGGCGTATCTGCCGATAGAAGAACCGGCAGCCATGAGGTGGACGATATAGCCTCGCAAGAGGCGCCGCCGTGTGTCCCAGCACGAAAGGCCGGCAACTGGCCTCATGGGCTTGCCTCCTTGAATGCGTCATAGCCTCGGTTATGGCGCTTTTTTCACGCTTGCGCAGTCCTGCCCGATTCCTCGTATGCGACGCAGACCAGCGTCAGCCCGTGCGCGGGCGCGCAATACCCTTGGAACGGACCCCGCCCCTTCAGGCAAGCCTCGAAAAAAGCGGGGGGGAAGCGTCCCCGCGCGACCTCGATCAACGTGCCTGTGATATTGCGGACCATGTGGTAGAGGAACGCGTCTCCATAGAGTTCGATGCGCCAGAGAAATTCCGCGTCGCGCGCCTGGATGAGTCCGCCGGATTCGAGCCGTGCCGAGAATATGGTGCGCACCGTCGATTCCGCCGGGCTGCCCGCGCTTTGAAAGCCCGCGAAATCGTGCGCGCCCTCGACCAGCGGCAACAGCGCGCGCACGCGTTCGAGTTCGACGCGATAGGGCACGTGCCAAGCGTACCGCGCTGACAGCGGGTCGGCCTCCTTGCCCAGGTCCAGGGAATAGGCGTAGCGCTTGGCCCTTGCCGAGAAACGGGCATTGAAATCCGGGGTGGTCTCGGTCAGTTCCGCCACGCGTATTTCCGGCCCGAGCATGCGCGACAAGGCGCGCCGCAACCGCGCGGGAAAAGGGCCGGGCCACCGGCACGAGCAGACCTGCCCGAGCGCATGCACGCCCGCGTCGGTGCGGCTCGCGCCTTGCACGCGCACGGGCTGCCCCGCGATTCGGCTCATGGCGGATTCGAGCACGCCCTGCACCGTGCGTTTGCCGGGCTGTTTCTGCCACCCGGCGAAATGCGTGCCGTCGTAACGCACGACGGCTCTCAGCGCCGTTTCCATGGTCGTATTCACGCTTCTGCCGCGCCGTGTGGCGGCGTTTCGGATGGCTGGAGTATAGGCGAAGCCGGCCGGACAGGCCAAGAGTTCAGCCTGTGGCGCGCGATGGCGCGGCCGGCAGGGAATTGTGGTATCCTGCGTACACAGTCTGCCGCTGGTATTGGTTGTGTGAAGGCCCGGGCATGCCCGCGCGGGCATGCGAGGCGGGGGAGGTTGTCATGAGTGCAGGCCCGGATGCGCCGAAGGGGTTTGTCTGCCCCGTATGTGGCGCGCAATTGCAGATTCCGCCAGACCATCACGTCCAGGAGGTTCGCTGTAACACGTGCGGGACATTCGTCGCCTGCCCGGCCGCAGAGCCGCAGGCCGCCGCCGCACCTCTTGTCCGCCTGGCGAGCAATGCCGAGTCAGCCCGGCTGCGTTTGAAGTGGAGGATACTCATCGGGTTGCTCGTGCTGCCGCTGCTGGTGCTTGCCCCGTTTTCCCTCCGCGTTGGCGCCACGGGCAGCGCCCAAGCGCTGCGCCTGTGCACGATGAACCTGCTGCTGGCCGCCCTGTACGGCTACGGGCTTATGGCGGGCGGCTATGACCCGGTCGTGATCTCAAGAATTGTGCGGCTCGACTTGGACCGCCGTCAGATCGTGGCTTTGTTCCTGCCCGCCTTTATCATCGCGCTATTTCTTGGGTACTATACGTACAGCCCGTGACGCCACGAACCCTCAAGAACCTTCCGCGCCCCCCCGCGCGGCGAATGACGCCGCCCTGCCCGGATGCCTGCGGGAGAGGGAGTGGTCAGAGCGCCGCGTCAATGGCCTTGGACAACTGGTCCTTCGCCGTCACGCCGACGAAGCGTGTTGCTTCCTTGCCGTCCTTGAGGACGACCAGGGTCGGGATGCTGGACACGCCAAACTGCTCGGCAAGGGCCTGCTCGTGGTCCACGTTGACCTTGCCGATCTTGGCCTTGCCCTCGTATTGCCCCGCCAGTTCCTCGATGACCGGCGCGACCATGCGGCAGGGGCCGCACCATTCCGCCCAGAAATCGACAAGCGTCACGCCGCCGCTCACTGTCGCGGCGAAGTTGCTCTTGGTCAGTTCAACGGCTTTCCCCATGTGTATACTCCTTGTTCTCGTATGCGCCCATCGGCGCAGGGAATCGTAACATAGCCGCATGAAGTGTGCAATCGCGTTGCCGCCGCCGCGTTGCGGCCCGCGCTTTCCCCTGCTACGATATGGGTGTTGCATGCCAGATATGCTGGCCGGGGAACAACTCAGGGAAAGAGGAATACATCATGAACGAAGTAGTGGTCGTATCAGGCGTTCGCACCGCAATCGGCACTTTCGGCGGCACACTCAAGGACTATCCCGCTCCGGACCTGATGGCGCTCGTCATCAAGGAGGCGCTTCGCCGCGCCAACGCGGCGCCCGAGGAAGTGGGGGACGTCATCGTGGGCCAATGCATGCAGCGCACGGACGAAGCCACCACGGGCCGCGTCGCCGCGCTCAAGGCCGGCCTGCCCATCTCGGTGCCGGGCGTGACCATCCAGCGCAATTGCGCCTCGGGCATGCAGTGCGTCATCTATGGGGCGCAGCAAATCATGCTCGGCGACATGGACGTGGTCGTGGCGGGCGGCGTCGAGGTTATGAGCCGCGTCCCGTACATGTTGTACAGCGCGCGCTGGGGCGCGCGCCTGCAGCATGGCGTCATGGCTGACGGTGTCTGGGACGGTCTGACCGACCCTTGGTCGGGCCTGATCATGGGCCTTACCGCGGAGAATCTCGCCGCGAAATACGACATCAGCCGGGAAGAACAGGACGAAGTCGCGCTGCGCTCGCACAACAATGCGGAAGCGGCCACGAAAGAAGGGCGCTTCAAGGAAGAAATCCTGCCGGTGGAAATCCCGCAGAAAAAGGGCGCGCCCGTCGTCTTCGACAAGGACGAACATTTCCGGCCCGGCCTGACAAGGGACCAGCTGGCGCGGCTCAAGCCCACGTTCAAGAAAGACGGCACCGTTACGGCCGGCAACGCCTCGGGCATCAACGACGCGGCGGCGGCGCTCGTGCTGATGAGCGCGAAGAAGGCCGCCGCCTGCGGCGCGAAGCCGATTGCCAGGCTGGTCGGGCACGGCCTCGGCGGCGTCGAGCCCGAACTGATGGGCTATGGCCCCGTGCCCGCGACGAAGCAGGCGCTTGCGCGCACCGGTCTCAGCCTGGACCAGATGGAACTGATTGAACTGAACGAGGCCTTCGCCGCGCAATACATCTCCTGCGAAAAACTGCTTGGCCTGAACCGGGAAATCACGAACGTCAATGGGTCCGGCATTGGCCTCGGGCATCCGGTCGGCTGCACCGGCGTGCGGATCATCGTGAGCCTGCTTCACGAGATGCGCCGCCGCGGCAACAAGCTCGGCCTCGCCAGTCTCTGCGTCGGCGGCGGCATGGGCCAGACCACGATCTGGGAGATGGTCTAGCCGCTCCCGGTACTACCCGTGCCTGTATCCGTGCACGCGGCGCGCGAGGCCCGGCCTCGTGCGCGGAAAGCGCGCGCGGACTTGCGCGAGTGATGCGGGCTGTGTCTCGACGGCGCGCAAGAGGCAAAGGAACCGTCCCTATGAGCAACGCCGTATCGGAATCGCTGCCCCTGCCGCGCGTCATGACCATTGCCGGGAGCGACTCGGGCGGCGGCGCGGGCATCGAAGCCGATCTCAAGACCTTCACCGTCCTCGGCTGCTACGGCATGGCCGCCATCACGGCCATTACGTCGCAGAACACACAGGGCGTCTTCGGCATCCACGAAGTCCCCGCGGATGAAGTGGCCCGCCAGCTCCGCGTCGTGCTCGAAGACATCGGCGCCGACGCGATCAAGACGGGCATGCTCGCTTCCGCGCGGATTATCGAGGCCGTCGCCGCGGAATTACGGCGATTCAACCCGAAGAACCTTGTGGTGGACCCCGTCATGGTCGCCAAGAGCGGCGACGCCTTGCTCCAGGAAAGCGCCCGCGGCGCTCTGGTCCGGGAACTGCTGCCGCTGGCGCTGGCCGTTACCCCGAACGTGCCCGAGGCCGAGGCGCTCTCCGGCTTATCCATTTCCGGCGAAGCGGACCTGCGCGCCGCCGCCGAGCGCATCCATGCCCTCGGCCCGCGCTGGGTGCTCATGAAGGGCGGCCATCTCGAGGGTGCCGAAGCCGTGGACTACCTGTACGACGGGCGCGCGCTCGAACGGTTCGCCGGCCCGCGATTCGACACGCCGCACACCCACGGCACCGGCTGCACCTACGCTTCCGCCATGGCCGCATGGCTCGCGCGCGGCGAGAACGTGCCCGAGGCGGTCCGCCGCGCCAAAGAGTACGTTTCCGGCGCCATCCGCAACCATGTTCCCATAGGCCGCGGCCGCGGCCCGCTCAACCACCTGTGGATGACGCCGGCGGAACAGCCCTTCCGGAACCCCCGGCCCTGAACCCTGAACCTTGGTCAACCCAGCGCCTGCGCCGCCTGCACCGTATTCTTCATCAGCATCGTGACCGTCATCGGCCCGACGCCGCCGGGCACCGGCGTGATTGCCCCGGCCTTCGCGCTGACCCCCGCGAAATCCACGTCGCCCACGAGACGCGACCCGGACTTCTTCGTCGCATCGGGGACGCGGTTGACGCCCACGTCGATCACGACCGCGCCGTCCTTCACCATGTCCGCCTTGATGAACTCGGGCACGCCCATCGCCGCGACAAGGATATCCGCCTGACGTGTCAGGGACGCGATATCCGGCGTGCGCGAATGGCACACCGTCACCGTCGCGTTGCCGCCCGGCGCTTTCTGCATCAGCAGCGCCGCCAGCGGCTTGCCCACGATATTCGAGCGGCCCACGATGACCGCATGCTTGCCCGCCGGGTCGTAGCCGCTGCGCAGCAGCAATTGCTGGCAGCCCGCGGGCGTGCACGAAACGAAACCCGGCTCGCCGCTCAACAGCTTGCCCAGGCTTACCGGGTGAAACCCGTCCACGTCCTTGCGCGGGTCGATAGCCAGCAGCACCTTGCCCGAATCGATCTGTTTCGGCAGCGGCATCTGCACGAGAATCCCGTGCACGCGCCCGTCTTCGTTCAATTCCATGATGAGATCGAGCAACCGCCGCTCCGTGCAGTCCGCGGGCAGGTCGTAATCGAACGAATTGATGCCCAGTTCCGCGCACGTCTTGCGCTTGCCCCGCACGTAGACCTCGCTCGCCGGATCATTGCCCACCAGCACCACTGCGAGGCCCGGCACGACGCCGCGCCGCTGCAACACCGCGATTTCTCGCTTCAATTCCGCGCGGATCGTCTCCGCAACCTGCTTGCCGTCGATGATCTGGGCCATGAATGCACGTCGCTCCCTGCGCTGTTATCTATCCGGACGATACGCAGCCGGATTCTAACGCACGCCAAGACGCCTTGCCAACTGAGACAGGCGATAGCCTGCGCCGCGAACAGGGGAGATGTTAGAACGCGCGCCGCCGCGTGGCGGCTGTCTGCAAGGCAAGGGTGATTCTTGACAGTATTGCCCGTAAGCCTCTACCTGGCAGTTAGTTGTACACAAGACCATGCCGGCCGCGTGTGCCACACTTGCCGGGGCGGCAGGGCGCGCGCACGTGCTTGAACTTACTCGTCGGTTTTGTCTTCGGCGTTTTGCGGGGCCTGGGTTTCGCGTTCGCGCATGATGCGCTCGTATTCGAGGGGATGGCGCGCCTTAAAGTCTTCTTCGGTGATGTGGCCGGTGATCCAGGACCAGTTCATCGGGTAGGTGTGCGGGTCGAAGATCATGTAGTAGAGGTGCCAGATGATGATGGTGAGCACGGCGAGCCACGCCTCGTAGAAGTGAATCAGGGCGACGACGTCGAGGGCGAGTTTGGGCAGGAACTTGAGGAATGTGTTGGCGAACCACATGCAGAACCCGGTGACGATCATGAGCAGCGTGCCCCACCACATGCCCCAGTATTCGAATTTCTCGATGTAGCTGTAGCGGTCGAAGCGGGGCTCCTTCCTGGCGAGTCCGAAGGCGTAGCCCAGGTTCCAGAACACGTCCTTGAGGTCCTTGATCCGGAACCAGAGCGCGAGCAGTTCGCGGCGGCCGGACCTGGTGAACAGCAGGTAGCAGGCATTGCTCACGGCGATGCCCACGAGCACGACCGCGGCGATGCGGTGGACGACGCCGCGCGCGGCGAGGCCCGCTTCGCCCGGGAAGATGACCTTGGCCCACCAGGCCTCGGGGTAGCGCAGCGCAAAGCCGGATACCGAGAGGGCAATGAACGCGACGGTCAGCACCATGTGCCCGATGGTGAGGCCGGTGGGGAAGCGGCGGTGGGTACCCTCGCCGCCGAGTTCCTGCTTGAACTTGCGCAGCGCGTGCCGGCCCATCATGAGCGTGTTGTGGAAGACCATGCCGCCGACGACGGCGAAAATCAGGATGATGTAGGCGAGCCGCACGATACCGAGGGCCTTCTGGCCCGGGTCGGTGGGCATGATGTGGACGGCGCCCACGGCGAAGTTGGGGTTCGCGTTCGAGTGGCATTGCCCGCAGGTCTTGGGCAGGTTCGAGACGTGCGTCGACGACGCCGGGTCGAGATGGGGCAGGATCAGGTGGGTGCCGTGGCAGCTGGTGCAACTCGCCACGACTTGGGAGCCGGCCGCGCCGGCGAGCCCGTGGTAGCTGTCCATGTAGCTGGCTTGACGCATGGTCTCGATGCCGAACCGGGTCATGATGCGTTCGTCGTCGTGGCAGTTCGGGCAGGTGGACCGGGCCACTTGCTGCCGGTTCACCGTGGAAGTGCGCTCTTCGGGCGCTTCAATGCTGTGTTCGCCGTGGCAGTCCACGCACGTGGGCGCGAAACGCACGCCCGCGGCCAGCGCCTTGCCGTGAATGCTTTGCTCGAACTCGGCCAGCTCCCGCGCGTGGCACTCGCCGCAGGTCTTCGGAATGTTCGCGCGGTACACGCGGGAGTCCGGGTCTTGCGATGGCAGCAGGTCGTGCGTGCCGTGACAGCCCGTGCAACTGGCCGCGTCCAGATTCCCCTTCTCGAATATGGCCCGCCCGTGTACGCTCTTCATGTATTTCCCGGACGGGTTCGCGACGGCGATCAGGTGCGCCTTGACGAGCGCGGGGTCCGAGTGGCATTTGCCGCAGGTCGCGGGTTGATTGCGCGGGTGCGTGCCGGCGAGCGGGTCGCTGGCCGGGCGCATGTCGTGGGTCCCGTGACAACTGGCGCAGGAAGCGGCGCTATGATCGCCGTTCGCGAGGGCGCGCCCGTGCAGGCTTTCCCGGTATTGCCCGGTTTCCTCGTGGCAGTTGCCGCAGTCCACCGGCAGCAGCGGCGTGTCATGCGGCAGGTCGGGTATGTCCGCGTGACACTCGATGCATTGCATGCCGCCGTGCACGGATTCCTGGTAGACGGAATCGTCGACGTACAGGGACAACGTGGTTCCGTCGGGCCGCGTCATATGCAGATCGGGGTCTTCGTGGCAGAACAGGCAGTCTGCGTTTTCCTGCGCGCGGGCGGCGAGCGGGGCCGCGCACAGTAATGCGCAGCACAACACCGCCGCGCGTTTCCCCATGGTATTTCGCATCAGCGTTACAGCTCCCTTTTCGCGACAGCGGCCCCACGGTTTCGCGCTATTGCGCATGACGGGCCGCTTCCCGGCAGACACGACCAGCGCCGGGCCGACAAACAATACGAAAAACGGAGGGGCGATTGCATCCGTGAAAAATCGAAGCAGCCCGCGCCCGCTGGGGATTTTTCCCTGATGTCCGCATGGGGCGCCGCGGCCGCTTCCGCCGGTCCGGGGGTTCGCGCGGCGCCCCGGCCGTGTTTTTCGCAGTTTTGTTCTGATATCATGGGCTATTCGCAGTGTGCCCTGTTGCGTTGGGTCCGCACGATGCCAAGAAACTTCCGGATGCGCGCCGGGCACTTCACATAAGGAAACGGGAGCGGTGACGCTGAGAAACACCGGCCGCGGCGTTGCGTTTCGGTTGCTGTGGCGCGTGCTTTGCGTGCCGATCTTCGTCAAGATCATCGGCGTGGGGCTGGTCGTGACCGCGCTGTTCGGCAGTGTCGCCTTCTATGAAAGCCGCGCCGGCATCTACCGGACCCATTACCGCATCCACGGGCGCAAGGCGCTCTCGGTCGCCTCGGCTTTGTCGCGCAACATCGAAGCGCACATACGTTCGATGAACCTGCCCGCGGTGGATGCCGCCCTGGACCGTTCCATGTCGGTGGTCCCGGACGTGCGTTACGCAATCGTGCAGGACACCGGGGGCAACATCCTCTCCCATGGGTTCACGTTTCCCAGGGATGTCCCGCCGGACCTCGCCTCGCGCGGCGAAGAACTGTGTGCGTCGTGCCACCCCGCCACTGCGTCGACGGAGATTGCGTCCGAGCTGGTCGAGACGCCCTCAGACCTGGATTTTCCCGCGGGCGAGATGCGCGAATACCATAAGGCGGACCGCCTCATCGTCGAGGCGCGCGTGCCGATTGGGCCCGAACCGCTCGGCGTGGTGCGCCTCGGTGTCGGCGACACGCTCATCGCGGACGAGTTGACCGCCATCAGCCGGTCCATGATCATGGCGCTCGCGACCTGCGCGGCCCTGGGCATTCTGCTTGCTCTCGGGCTTGCCTATCTGATCGTGCGCCCGATCCACAACCTTGTTGAGGCGACAAACCAGATCCGCGAAGGCGATTTCAAGGCGCGCGCGCAGGTCTTTTCCGGTGACGAGATTGGGGAACTGAGCACGGCCTTGAATCAGATGGCGGAGGGCCTGGACAACTACAAGCAGGACGCCCTGGAGAAAGACAAGGCGCGCGTCTTGCTCATCGGCAAGATCGTGCAGGCGCAGGAGGAAGAGCGCAAGAATATTTCGCGCGAGTTGCACGACCATTTCGGGCAGAGCCTGTCGAACGTGCTGCTGAGCGTGGAGGCCCTGAGCAAAGACTCTCCGGACAGGCCGGACCGCCTGGCCGCGCTGCGCCGGTCCATTCGCGCGCTTATCGACGATGTGCGCCGCATGGCGTGGGACGCCCGCCCCTCCATCCTCGACGATTACGGCATCGACCACGCGCTGGCCCGCTACGTCGAGGAGATATCCAAGCGTGTGGCCTTCCCCATTGATTATCAGTGCGTGTTGCCGCCGGACGCCGAACGCTTGCCCTCGGAGATTGAAGTGACGCTGTATCGCATTGCGCAGGAGGCGGTCACGAACATTATCCGTCATGCGGGCGCGGGCCAGGCCAGTATCATTCTGCTGCGACATGACCACGAAGTGAGCCTGATTGTGGAGGATGACGGGCAGGGATTCGACCTGCACGCCGTGCAGCGGCCCGGCGATACCGCACTGGGGCTGATTGGCATGGAGGAACGCGCCGCGCTTGTCGGCGGCGATTTCGCGGTGGTGTCCCGGCCGGGCGCGGGCACAACGGTCCGGGTGCGGATACCCGTGCGTGAGGAAACTTATGCGGATACGGCTATTCATAGCGGATGACCACGCGGTTTTCCGCAGCGGCTTGCGCGCCTTGCTCGAACAGGAGGAGGAATTCCTTGTCGTAGGCGAAACGGGCTCGGGCGTGGATACGCTGAAGCTCCTCAACGAAAAAGACGTGGATGTCCTGCTCCTGGACATCAGCATGCCGGGTTTGCCGGGTCAGCGCGTCGCGCGCGAAGCCCTGCGAGCGCACCCCGGCCTGTCAATCGTGGTGCTCACGATGCATGAAGACGAATACTACCTCCAGGAGTTGCTGCGCGTCGGCGTCCGCGGTTACGTGCTGAAGAAATCGACCGGCTCGGAACTGGTCCAGGCGATCCGGGCGGTCCATCGCGGCAACGTCTATATCGACCCCACGCTCGCGGGCCTGGTGGTGTCTCCCTACGTGGGGCGGCCGGCGTCGCGCGCGCGCGACCCGGTCACGTTGCTCACGCCGCGCGAGAAGGAGGTGTGCACCCTGCTCGCATACGGCCACACCAATGCGGAGGTCGCGGAAAAACTGCGCATTTCCGACCGCACCGTTGAAACCCACCGCACCAACATCATGGCCAAGCTGGAACTCAAGAGCCGCGCCGACCTCGTGCGCTATGCCATCGACAACGGTCTGCTCAAGTTCGACTGAGCGCGGATTCGCCCGTTTTTCATGTGTTTCTTCGGGCATCCGCCGGGGCACAGCGTATGGTGGATTTATACGGATGTGCGGCGCGGCGTTCGCAGGTATCATTTCCGCGTGTCTTGCGTGAATAATTCGCGCGCAGCCGCCGTCAGGCATAGGAAACGCAAGGGCGGCGGATGCGCCCAGCAGAAGAAGAGGAGCACTGGACAACGATGAAGATGACGGTCTTTCTGGGACTGGTAATGACGGTAGTGATCTTGCTGCCCCTGGTGGAACTGACCAGCGTTACGGCTGAGGGACAGGCGACTTACGTTTCGGCCAGCAAGTGCAAGATGTGCCACAACAGCAAGGCGGAAGGCGAAGTATGGAACGCGTGGAAGGCCACTGCGCACGCTCGCGCCCTTGAAACGCTATCGGGCGAACAGTCCTTGGCCCTGGCGAAGGAAAAGGGCCTGACCACGCCGCCATCCGAAGCCCCGGAATGCCTCCGCTGCCATGTGACCGCCTTCGACCCCGCCACCGGCAAGCCCGCGCCCGGACTGGATGTGAAAGACGGCGTCCAGTGCGAAGCGTGCCATGGCCCGGCTTCCCTGCACATTGAAGACGGCAAGCGCAAGAAAAAAGGCGAAGAGGTGGATATGTCGAAGAACCAGACACACCCCGAAGTCAGTGATTGCGTCGTTTGCCACAACGATCAGAGCCCGACGTGGAACCCTGAGCGTTACACGCTCAAGGACGGCACGAAGTCCGGTTTCGATTTCGAGCAGGCGTGGGAGAAGATCAAGCACGGCCCGCCCGCCGCGAGTTGACCATCCCGGTTTTATAGAAAAGTAATGTCTATCTGGAAGCGCCCGGCCCGGCCGCCGGGCGCTTCCTGCGTTATGCGCCTGAAAGAGACCGCGTAGTTTTCCCGTAGGCCGCGCCGCGAATATCCATGCTTTCCCGGATGATTCGATGGCCGTGATGGCTTATGCTTAGCCACGTTCATGGTGGGTTTTCATAGATGGGTTCCGGCGTGTGGGAACAAGATCATCACGCGATTGCGCGATAGCCTGAATAGGGACCGCGGGCGGGTGAGAAGCCCGCGGTCCACGGAATCAAAACGGCTTGCCCAGCGGAGGCTGGGGGCCACAAGGAAGGGTCAAGTTCATGGGAAAGCGGTTTAGACAAAGCGTATGCGGCGGGATATCAGGAAACCTGCTTCTCGTCATGGTATGCGGCCTGAGCGTATGCCTGATGGCGGGCTGCCCCCTCTTGCAGGGCCCTGCAGGCCCGACCGGTCCTGAAGGCCCCGAAGGCCCCGAAGGCCCCGAAGGCCCCGAAGGCCCGACAGGCCCTCCAGGTCCGGGCTTTGCATGGGCGCCGGGGCTGAATATCACCATTCAGTCCGTGACGATTCCCGCCGACCTGCGGCCGGAAGTCCGGTTTACCGCCAAGGACAACAAGGGCAACAATGTCGTCAAGGCGGAATTCACGGATGTCCGGCTCATGCTGGACTACCTGGAAGGCAGCGGCGTTGACAAGAGCGCCGTCAGCGGGCGGTACGTAAGCTACACACTCGCCAGCAACGGTCAGGCGACCACCGACTCGGCTCGTCTCAACGGCGTGACGCAGAATACGGACGGTTCGTTCACGTACAAGTTCGCCGCGGCGATTCCGGCCGGATATGATCCCGCTGCGACGCACCAGGTAGGCGGCCAGATTGGCCGCATGTACGTTGTGAACGGGAAGACGTATTTCGCAAATCCTGTTTTCACGTTCCGGCCCGACGGCGCTGCCGTGACACAGACGCGCGAGATCGTGGACACGGAGACCTGTAACGCGTGCCACACCCGCCTCGCGTTCCACGGCGGTGGCCGCCGTGAAGTTCAGTACTGCATCCTCTGCCACAACGAACAGAGCATTGACCCCGAGACGGGAAACACCGTGGACATGCCGGTGCTTATCCACAAGATTCACCGCGGCGAAAGCCTGCCCAGCGTGGAAGAGGGCGTTCCCTATCAGATCATTGGCCACGGCGGCTCGGTGAATGATTACTCTACCGTCGTTTTCCCGCAGGACATCCGGAAGTGCGAGGTGTGCCACCAGAGCGCGCCGCAGGCCGACGCCTGGAAGACGACGCCGTCGCGCGCGGGCTGCGGTTCCTGCCACGATCGCACCTGGTTCGGCGACCCGGACGAAACCCCGGAAGGTTTTGAAAATCACCCGCTCGATTTCGAACAGGCGGATGACAGCCAATGCAAGACTTGCCACACGCCGGATGCCCCGGGAATCTCCCCGATCAGCCTGGCGCACCGCCGGCCCGTCGAGCAAGAGGAAGCTCCCGGTCTCGCGTTGGATATCGTGGGCGTGAGCACCAACCCCGCCGACGGGACGCTGCAGATCACCTTCACGGCGGCGAACGGCGACGGCACGCCCGTTACGGCCCTTTCCAGCCTGAGCTCCGTTTCCACGCTCGTGGCCTATCCCGCCACGGACTACGAAACCTTCGTGCGTGAAGCCATTCAGGGCAGCGGCGGCCCCAACGGCACGTTGGACACGAACGCCAGCCCGACCGGCACGTACGTGTACACGTATCGGGCCAAGCTGCCCGCCGGCACGGGCGCCACCTTCGCGGTCGCGATGGAAGGGCGGCGTACCTTCGAATCGGACGGCGCCAACGTCACGCAGGGCACTTCGTCCAATGGCCTCACGTACTTCACGTTGGATGGTGCCGAACCCGAGCCGCGCCGTGAAATTGTGGACCCGGAAAAGTGCAACGCCTGCCACGGCGAGATGCGCTTCCACGGTGAGCAGCGCTATGGCGTCGACCTTTGCGTCATGTGCCACAATCCGAACACGACCGATATCACGCGCCGGCCCGCCGAAGAGATTGCCGGCGCCACGACGATAAACTTCAAGGACATGATCCACGGCATCCACACGGGCGAGGAACTGGAAGGCCCGTTGACCATCTACGGATATGGCAACGTGCCGCACGACTTCACGGAAGTGCGTTTCCCCGGCGACCGCCGCGACTGCGAGATGTGCCACCTGCCCGGTACCTATGAGCTGCCGGTCCCCGAAGGCGCCCTCTCCACCGTTGTCGACAACACGGTTGCGGTCACGGAAAAGCTGCCCGAACGCGCGGCGTGCACCTCCTGCCACGACGGCGTTCTGGCCAACTTCCATGCCATGCTGAATACGGATGAAGGCGCTGGTGTCGAGACCTGCGCGGTCTGTCACGGCGCGGATGCGGACTTCGCCGTTGAATCCGTGCACGAAATCGAGCCTTGATGCGTCGCGTCGAGGCATGAAGAGACTCTGAACGGTTGTGCGGACGTGGCGCCGGTTCCGGGCGTCACGTCCGCATGCGTTATGTGGAACGCGGGTGACCACGTGGCGGGCGTGCATAACAGTGCGAAAGCCGCGTGGGACAAGGGACGCGCATGCGAAATATCGAACTGAAAGCCCGGCTCGACGATCCGAACGCCGCGGAACGTATCTGCCGGACCCTGGGCGCTACCCCGGAAGGAGTCGTAAAACAGCGCGATACGTATTTCAACGTTGCCCAAGGGCGTCTGAAGTTCCGGGAAACCAGCGCGGGCCGCACGGAACTTATCTTCTACCGCAGGCCCGATGAATCGGGCCCCAAGGCGTCGGATTACATCGTCGAGGCCGCGGAGCCCGCCATCAAACACGTGCTTGCCGAGGCCTTGGGCGTGAAAGCGGTGGTGGAAAAGGCTCGCACCTTGTACCTTTGGGAAAATGTCCGCATTCATCTGGACCACGTCAAGGGCCTGGGAGGCTTTATTGAGTTCGAAGCGGTGCTGACGCCGCCCTATGATGACGCCGACGGGCGCCGCAAGCTGGACCAGCTTATCGAGGCTTTTGGCCTGCGGCCGGGGCAGCAGCAGCGGCAGTCTTACCTGGAGCTTGTTCTCGCGCGCTCAGCGGGGGCGCCGACGGCCGGCGCGCGCGCAAATCGCGTCGAATAGCGCGCGGACGGGTTCAATCCCGTAGTCTTCGAAATTGCCCCGGGTTTCCCAGAATTCCTCCAGCCGGCCCCGTTGTTCCTGCTGGTAGCACCAGACCTTGAGCATCATTTGGGCCTTGTCCAGTGCGCGCACCAGCCGCGCCTCTTCCGTGCGCGCTTCGGCGAATTCCCGATGTGCCGCGGCCAGGCGTTCCGGGAAGCCGCGCAGCAAGTCGCTCACAATAGCCTGCTCCGCCGCGTCTTTTGCGGCCCGCAGGCCTTCTCCGGCCGCGGGCAGGGGAATATCCATGAGCCGCGCTTCCGCGAGGTCATGCACGAGCGCCATAGCCAGCACCCGCTCGCGGTCCCAGCGGCCGGGGTACTGCTCAACGAACAGAAGAGCCATCAGGCTGACGAAATGGCTGTGCGCCGCGACGGACTCCGGTTCTGTTACGCCGCGCAGCACATACCCCGCGCGCGCCACGCGGTCGAGCGGATGCAAATGCTCGAGGAGTTCGACGACGCGACCCGCGAAGGCAGACGGCACGGCCGATTGCATATCCATGATGTTATTCGCCGTTCGATGCGGAGGGGCCGCCGCCGCGCCGCGCCGCGCTTGCGCGCAAGGCCTCCATTTCCACGCTCTGGGCTGCGTTCGCGTGACGCAGTTCCTCCAACTCCGACTCCACGGCGCGCAGGCGCGCCTGCGCCGCGTCCAGCGTTACCTGCAACCTTCCCTGAGAGGCCCGCGCCTCTTCCAGCATCTCCGCGGCGAATGCCTCTTCCCCGGCTGATTCCAGGCAGGGGGCACCGCATTCGCCGTCCCCGTTCTGGGCAATGCGGTCGCGCATCGCGGCAAAGGAGGCCAGCCAGTCATTGCGCCGCGCAAGAAGATGTTCAAGCACCTCGCCCGCGCGCGTCTCGGCCTCGGCCAGCGCGGCCTGGATCGCGTCGCGCTCGGACCGGAGCGCCTGCGCATCCTCCGCGGCAAGTTTCAGCGCGCCCACCTGGCCCTGCAGCCGCGCCTGCTGGGCGAACGCGGCGGACGCGTCTTCTTGCGCTTCCGTCAAAAGCGCGCGGAGCCGGTCCGCCTGAGACGCCCGTTGCCACGCCTCGGTCAATTGCTTCTCGATAAGGTCTCGCTGTTCCACCGCCGCGTTCCGCTCGGCCTCGCAGGCGGCCAAGGCCAGCCGGTGCTGTTCGACGAGACTCGCCTCGCGCGCCGCGGCCGCCTCGCGCTCGTCCGACAACGCTTTTTCGAGCCGCGCCCGTTCCGCCTCCGCGGACTGCACCTTGGTCTGCATCTCGGCGGACTGCGAACGGACGGTGCCCAGTTCCCCCGCGAGCTTCGCTTTTCCGGCCAGCTTCTCCTCCAGAACGTTCCGTTCCTTGCGAAGCGCTTCCGCCTGGGCCCGCAGGTCAGCGGATTCGCGGCGGAGCCCCTCCAGTTCCTGCCGCAACTGCTCGTAATCCGCCGGCGCATGCTGCTCGGCAGCCGCCGCCGTGCTGGCGGGCGCGGCGGGGGCGCGCGCCGGCGCCTGGCGCGCGCCAATTTCGATGATACGTCCGGCGCGCAGCAGAGCCTTGAACTCGGGGCTCAGCGCCGGCAAGCGGTCGGGATGGACGCAGCTTGCGACCACCACTTGGTGACCATGCTCCAGAAACAGCCGCGTTACCGCCTCCAGTTCCGGCACATGCTCCCGGAATTGGTCTAGTTCGTCCACGAGGAATATCGCGGGTCTGCCCCGAATGGGCGTGGCGTCCTTGAGAAGGCCGCGCACCTTTTCGGGGAATTCGCGCGCCATGATGAGCGCGAGACTTGTCTTCACGGCGCTGGCGCGCACGCGCTTCACGATGGCCCAAAGGAGATGGGTTTTGCCGCACTGGTCCGGGCCGAGCAGCAGCACGGGGCGCGGCCCGGAATACCGGAGCGCGGCCACCTCACGACATACGTCGAATGCCGTCTGATTGGCCTCGGCCAGCTCGAATTGTTCAAAACCGAAGGTGTTCATGCGGCGCCTTCCGCGGTCCCGCATCCATCCCGCTTGCGGATTGTAATGGGGAGGTTACCGGCAGTCAACCGTGCCGTGTCTGGCGGGTTCGAGCGGTTTTGCCCATTTTGCCGACGCTGCGGCATACTGCGCGCCGGGAATGGAATGAAAATCAGCATGACGCACCCCAACAAATCAGAGCCACTGCCGGGTCCGGAAGACGCGTTGCAGCGGCTCCTCGAAGAAGCGCGCGCCTGCCGTGTTTGCGAAGCCAGTCTGCCGCTCGGGCCGCGGCCTGTCTTGCGCGCGAAGGCATCGGCGCGCATCTTGATTGCGGGCCAGGCCCCGGGCTTGCGCGTGCATCAGACCGGCGTGCCTTGGAATGACCCCAGCGGGGACCGGCTGCGCGCATGGATGGGTATCGGCCGCGAAGCGTTCTACGACGACTCGCGCATTGCCATCATCCCGTCCGGGTTCTGCTATCCCGGCCGTGACCCGCGCGGAGGAGATTTGCCGCCGCGTGCTGAATGTGCGGAAACATGGCTGGCGCCGCTGATGCGCCTGCTGCCGCATATCCAATTCGCGGTCCTGGCCGGCGCGTACGCCCAGCGGCTGCACCTGGGCGGCCGCATTCAATCCACCCTTACGGAAACGGTGCGCTCTTGGCGCGAATATGCGCCCCGTTATCTGCCGCTGCCGCATCCCAGTTTCCGCAACAACCAGTGGCTAAAGCGCAATCCGTGGTTTGAAACCGAGGTGTTGCCGTATCTTCGCAAGCGGGTGCGCCTGCTCTTGCGGTAATTGAATCCTCCGCGCTCGCACCCCTTTTCCGGTTTCTGGTAGTCTCTTCCTGTACCGTGAGACGAAAGCATGGGAAAGCGTATCGCGCTATTCTTGGGCCATCCCGACAGCGACAGTTTTTGCGGCAGCCTGGCGCGCATTTACGTGCGTGCGGCGGAGAAGAATGGCGCGGAGGTGCGGTATACCGAACTCGGCGCGCTGAAGTTCGACCCCGTGCTGCACCGGGGCTACAAGGTCGCCCAGGAATTGGAGCACGACCTGCAAGCCGCGCGGCGCGATATATTGTGGGCCGGCCACCTCGTGTTTGTGTATCCGTTGTGGTGGGGGGCGATGCCTGCGCTGCTCAAAGGTTTCGTGGACCGCGTGTTTACGCCCGGCTTCGGCTTCCAGTTTGAGAGCGAGCGGTCTTACATATGGCGCCGCCTCCTGCATGGCCGGTCCGCGCGCCTGATTGTCACCATGGACGGCCCCCCGCTTCTCATCCGTCTTCTCTACCAGAATCCGGGTATCCACATGATGAGAGATATGACCCTCGAATTCTGCGGCGTCAGCCCCGTTGGCGTAACGCTGCTGGGCTCGGTGAAGCGCGCGACGCGCGCCCGGCGCCTGCTCTGGAAGATGGACGTGGAAGATTTGGGCCGGGCGGGGCGCTAAGACGGGGGCCCAAGCAGATTGAGCCGCCTTTTCTTGAATGTTAGTATATCGGGCTCGCGGTGCTGAATGGACCGATTGGGCATCTTTCGTCTCTTGTGGACCGGAGAACACCATGACGAAGACCATTACTGTCGAAGTGCGCGACGATCACCTGGAAACGCTGGCGCGCACGAAGCCCATGAACGCCCTCGCGGAGCTGATCTGGAACGCGCTCGACGCGGAGGCTACGAACATCCGCGTTGAATTCGTCGAGAATGAAATGGGCGGCGTTGAAAGCGTCCGCATCGTGGATGATGGTTACGGCCTGCATTATGACGATGCGTTCATCGTTTTCCGGAACCTCGGCGGTTCGTGGAAGCGCGAAGGTCTGCGCACGCACCGGCGCAAGCGCATGCTGCACGGCAGATACGGACGCGGCCGGTTCCGTGCGTTTTCCCTGGGCAACCATGTTGAATGGCAGACCGTGTATGAAGAAGCGGGGACTCGTTACGGCTACGGCATTATCGGCAGGGCCGCGCGGCTGGGCGAATTCGAGATCAATGACGCGCGGGGTTGCCCCGGCAGGCCGACGGGGTTGTCGGTAAGTATTTCCGCGCTTTCGAGCGGTGTGGAACTGTTGCGCGGCGTGAAGGCGCTGGCAGAGGTGACGGACGTCTTCGCGCCCTATATGCGGCAGTATCCCGACGTGAAACTCACGTACGACAATGTGCCGCTCGACCCGGCGAATGCGGAAGAATGCTCGCGCGATTACCTGCTGCCGGAACTCGTGATGCAAAACGGCGAGCGCGTCCGCGCTGCGTTGACTGTCGTAGAGTGGAACACGCCGGGCAAGCGCGGCGTGTTCCTCTGCAATGAAGAGGGCTTCATGCTGCATCACGCGCTGCCGCGCCTCTACTTTCGCGGGTTCAGTTATTCGGCGTACCTGAAATCCGCTCATCTGGCCGCGCTGGACGAGCAGGGCCTCCTGCAGGTCGAGGAACTCTCGCCGGACCTGCGGCAATTGCTCGACGCGGCGCGCGCGAAATTGCGCGAACACTTCACCGTGCGCGAGGTCGAGCGGGCGCAGGACACGCTGGCCTACTGGCGTGACTTGGGCATCTATCCCTATGAGGGCGCACCGAAAAACGCCGTCGAAGAGAACGAGCGCCGCATCTTTGAGATCTATGCGACGCACCTCAACCAGATCTTCGCCGATTTCGCGGAATCCTCACCCCGCAACAAGCGCCTCACGCTTCGCCTGATTCAGGAACTGGTCCGCACCGAGCCCACGCGTATGGCGCGCATCCTCGACGAACTCCTCGAATTCCCGGAAGAAAAAGAGAACGAAATCCTCGAATTGGCCGGGGGATGACGCGAGCCCCGGTCTCGATGAAGGTCGTACCGAACGCAAATGGGAGTTTGCACTGCAAACGCGCGCCTGTGCTATAGTCGCGGACAATTCCCTGTCTTCCACGAGAGAGCCCTACGGGAGTATTTCATTTCATGTCGAACGGCAGTTACGACCATAAAGCCATTGAGAAAAAGTGGCAGGAATACTGGCTGAAGCATAAGACGTTCAAGGCGGAAATCGACCGCGGGAAGCCGAAGTATTACGTCTTGGACATGTTCCCCTACCCGAGCGGCGACGGCCTTCATGTCGGCCACCCGGAAGGGTACACCGCCACGGACATCATCGCGCGATACAAGCGGATGAAGGGGTTCAACGTGCTGCATCCGATGGGATGGGACGCCTTCGGCCTGCCCGCGGAACGCCACGCCATGCGCACCGGCGAACATCCGGCGGTGATCACGAACAGAAACTGCGGCGTGTTCCGGCGGCAGATCCAGGCGCTCGGCCTGTCCTATGATTGGGACCGCGAAATAGACACCACGGACCCCGCCTACTACAAGTGGACGCAGTGGATCTTTTCCGTGCTCTTTGAGCGCGGCCTCGCCTACGAGATCGAGGCGCCCGTCAACTGGTGCCCCGCGCTGAACACGGTGCTCGCGAATGAGGAGGTGAAGGACGGCAAGTACGTGGAAACGGGGGACCCGGTCGAAAAAAAGATGATGCGCCAGTGGATGCTCAAGATCACGGCGTACGCGGAAAAGCTTTTGCGGGACCTCGAGGAACTGGACTGGCCCGAAGGCATCAAGGCGATGCAACGCGAATGGATCGGCCGCAGCGAGGGCGCCGACGTGCTCTTCAAGGTCGCCGGGTCCGGCGAGGAATTCATGGTCTTTACGACGCGCCCGGACACGCTGTTCGGCGCGACGTATTGCGTGCTGGCCCCCGAACATCCGCTCGTATCGCGGATAACGACGGACGCGCAGCGGGCGGACGTGCAGGCGTACGTCGCCGCGGCGGAACGCAAGAGCGCGCAGGAGCGCATGGCCGACGAGCGCGACAAGACAGGCGTGTTCACGGGCGCGAATGCGGTCAACCCCGTAAACAATGCCGAGATCCCCATCTGGGTGGCGGACTATGTGCTCGCCGAGTACGGCTACGGCGCGATCATGGCGGTGCCCGCGCATGACACGCGCGACTACGCCTTCGCGAAAAAGTTCCGCCTGCCAATCATCGAGGTGGTCTCGGGCGGCGATATTTCGGCGGAGGCCTATACCGGCGACGGCGTCATGGTGAATTCGCGGATCATCGACGGGCTGCCCGTGCCGGAAGCGAAAAAGAAGATTACGAAATGGCTCGAAGAGCGCGGCCAAGGCAAGGCCACGGTGAATTACAAGCTGCGCGACTGGCTCTTCTCGCGGCAGCGCTACTGGGGCGAGCCTTTCCCGATCTTGCGGCTCGACGACGGCACGGTAAAGATGGTCCCGATGAAGGACCTGCCCGTCCTGCTGCCGGAACTCGATGAATACAAGCCGGCGCCCGACGGCCAGCCGCCGCTGGCGCGCGCGCACGCATGGGTGCGCACGGTCGACCCGGAAACGGGCCGGCCCGCGACGCGCGAAACGAACACGATGCCGCAATGGGCGGGCTCGTGCTGGTATTTCCTGCGCTTCGTGGACCCGCGGAACGACCGCGCGGCATGGTCGCCCGAGGCGGAACAATATTGGATGCCCGTGGACCTCTACGTAGGCGGCGCCGAGCATGCCGTGCTGCACCTGCTCTATTCGCGGTTCTGGCACAAGGTGCTCTACGACGCCGGATGCGTGTCCTGCAAGGAGCCGTTCCTCAAGCTCTTCAACCAGGGCATGATCCTCGCCTATTCGTACCGCGACACACAGGGCAAGTACTACTACCCGAAGCAGGTGGAGAAGCGCGGCGAACACTGGTTTGTCAAGGGCACGGATACCTGCGTCGGCACGCAGATCGAAAAGATGAGCAAATCGCGCTTCAACGTAGTGAACCCCGACGAAGTCATCGAGGAATACGGTGCGGACGCGATGCGCCTCTACGAGATGTTCATGGGGCCGCTCGACCGCGAAAAGCCGTGGACCGACGAAGGCATCCAGGGTGTTTTCCGTTTCATCCGGCGCGTATGGGCGCTGTTTATCGGCGATGACGGCGGCTTGCACCCGCGCATCGTGCCCGCGGGCGGCGACCCGGCGATGCTCAAGCTGCTGCACAAGACCGTCAAGGCCGTATCGCACGACATTGAGCACATGCTCTTCAACACGGCGATCGCGCGCATGATGGAGTTCCTCAATGCGGCCAACAAGGTCGAGGTCATCGACCAGCACGTGATGGAGCAGTTCGTCCTCGTGCTTTCGCCCTTTGCGCCGCATATGGCGGAGGAACTGTGGTCGCGTCTGGGCCATGGCGACACGCTCGCGTACGAGCCTTGGCCGCTGTTCGATGAGTCGCTTCTGAACGAGGACTGCATGGAAATCCCGGTGCAGGTGTCGGGCAAGGTCCGGGGCGTGGTCACCGTCGCGGCCGATGCCGGCAAGGACACGGTCATCGCGGCGGCGAAGGCCGACGCCAAAATCGCGAAGCATCTCGAGGGGAAGACGGTGGTGAAGGAAATCTACGTGCCGGGCAAGATGATGAACCTGATCGTGAAATAGGCGATGTCCCGGAACGAGCGGCGTGCCTGACGGCGCGGAATTCAGAGGATAGGGAGGACGCCATGACCGATGCCCATCCCCATGGCGGCAACGGGCGCCATCCGCGTGCGCTGATGTGCATGTCTTGCCTGTGTCTGGCTGCTGCGGGATGCGCCTCGCTGCCGCGGCAGGAAGCGCGGCCGCCGTGCGTGAATGTGCTCGATTTCGGCGCCATGCAGGATGGCGTCGCGGACGCTACCCCCGCCTTTCAACGCGCGCTCGACGCCGCGGCCGCTGCAGGCGGCGTGGTGTGCGTGCCGACGGGAAAATACCGGTTCGACGGTGTGCTCGATATTCCCGCCAACGTGTGCCTCGAAGGCGTGTGGCGCGCGCCCGTGCGCGGCGAACCGCCGGACCGCCACGGCAGCGTGTTGCTTGCCTGCGCGGGCAAGGGCGACGCCGATGGGACGCCGTTCCTCACCATGAATGAGAACAGCTTGCTCAAGGGTGTAACGATCTTCTACCCGGAGCAAGTCCGGGCCGATCCGCCGGTCCCGTACCCGTGGACGGTGCGCGGCAACGGCAAGGACAACATTGCCATACTCGATGTGACGATGGTCAATCCGTATCAGGCGGTTGACCTTGGCACGAAAGCTTGCGGCAGGCACCTCGTGCGCAACCTGCACGCTTACCCGCTGTTTCGCGGCCTCTATGTAAACCAATGTTACGATGTGGGACGGCTCGAAAACATCCATTTCTGGCCGTTCTGGGACATTGACCCGAACAGTCCGCTCTGGGAATTCACGAAGCAGCACGCGACCGCGTTCATCCTGGGCAAGACCGACGGCGAAATGGCTGTGGGCCTGTTCTGCATCTTCTATCACGTTGGGATGCACTTCATCGACGGGCCGGTCTATGACGCCGAAGGAAACCTGACGGGTTACGCCGGCGGCAGCGGCATGTATACGAATTGCTATCTCGACGTGTCGCCCTGCGCCGTCAAGGCCGACGCGGTCATGGACACGGCGGGCGTCTGTTTCGTGAACGGCAGCATCATGTCGCACGTAGCGGTGGGGCCGAAGAACCGCGGCCCGGTCAAGTTCGTCGGTTGCGGCTTTTGGGCGACACGCGACCTTGCTTCGCACGCGACACTCGCGGGGCGCGGCTCGGTCATCTTCGATGCCTGCCAGTTCAACGATTGGGACCGCGCGGAGCGCGGCGCGCCATGCATCGACGCGAACAACAGCCGGCTGATTGTGTCCGCCTGCGACTTTCCGGCAACGCGCGACGGCTGCCAGGTGCTGCGCCTGGGCCCGCGCGTGCGCAGCGCCGTGATTATGGGCAACACGATGCCCGGAGGCGTCAACATCGTCAATGACGCCCCGCCGCAAGCCGATATTCAGATGGGACTCAATGCCGCCGGGCCCAAGCCTAACTACATTGTGGAATGGCTGGCGCTCGGGCCTTTTCCAAACCCCGAGACGCCCGGAGCGGCGCCGCCGCGGCCTTGCCGTGCCGGTATTGACATCGATTATCTCGAAGCGCTGGGCGGCGAAAAGGGCGCCGTCCTGACGCCGGACGCGGGCGTCGCGTACACGGACGGGGACGGCGCCACGCGCAGGGCGACTGTCCGGGTTCTGCGCGCGGATGACCGGCACTGCCTGGATTTCCATGCCCTCTACGAAGAAGACCGGCGCGTGGCATATGCGTTCGCATATGTCTATTCAGACCGGACGCAAACGGCTGGTTTCGACGCGGGATTCAACGACGGCGGCAAGGTTTTCGTGAATGGGATGGAGGCGTATCGTCGATTCACGCCCCAAGGCGCGCAGTGCGTGCCCGGGCTCGACCTTTTCGAGGCGGAACTTGAACCGGGCTGGAACCGGGTGCTTGTGAAGGTCGAGGACGGCGGCGGGGCCCGGTGGGAATTCACATTCGAGGCCTACGGCGAGGACGGCGCGCCGCTCCGATCGGCGACGGAGCTCCCGGAATAGCGGTCTGGTGTCGTGGGCGCGCTGCTCCGCATGGCATCATTACCGGCGCCGCTTCCTGCGCGGCTGCACGAAGGGTCTGCAGAAGCGCGGGTCCAAGAACACCCATCGGTGAGCGACTCAGGGGTACTACAGGCGTAAACAGTTGGTAGACAATAAATTAAGAGACCTGATACGCGCTGCGCATCAGGCCTCCGCGGAAGGAGAAACGCCACATGTGGCGCTGACCGTTTCAATTCTACCACGCGACTGGCGGTCCGGCAAATCGCTTAAACTGCCCTAACTAATCGGGATGTGAAAAATCAGGATTTGGCGCGGCGTACGGCATCCGCCCAGCCGGCCAAGGCTGCCTTGCGCCGGGTCTCGTCCCAGCCCGGTTCAAAGGTGCGGTCCGGTTTCCAAATCGCGGCCAGTTCGTCCGGTCCGCTCCAGAACCCGACGGCCAATCCGGCCAGGAAGGCAGCGCCGAGGGCGGTGGTCTCGATGGTCTTGCCGCGCACGACGGGAATGCCGAGCAGGTCGGCCTGGAACTGCATGAGCAGATTGTTCGCGCATGCGCCGCCGTCGACCTTCAACCGGGGGATATACGCGCTGGTGTCTTTTTCCATGGTATGCACGAGGTCGGCGGACTGGTAGGCGATGGATTCGAGCGCGGCCCGGACGATATGGGCGCGGTTCGCGCCGCGGGTGAGGCCGGTGAGGACGCCGCGGGCGCGCATGTCCCAGTAGGGCGCGCCGAGACCGACGAAGGCAGGCACGAGGTAGACACCGTTCGCGTCGGGCGTCTGCCCGGCGATGGTTTCGCTTTCGGCGGCGCTGCCGATGAGCTTGAGTTCGTCGCGCAGCCACTGGACCACGGCGCCGGCCACGAATACGCTGCCTTCGAGCGCGTACGCGACTTCGCCGCCGATGCCCCAGCCGATGGTGGTGAGCAGGCCGTTGGTCGATGCGACGGCCTTCGAGCCGGTGTTCATCAGCAGAAAGCAGCCGGTGCCGTAAGTGTTCTTGCAGTCGTTCGCATGGAATCCCGCCTGGCCGAAGAGGGCGGATTGCTGGTCTCCCACGAGCGCGGCCACGGGGATTTCGCCGCCGAGGGCGCCGGTGGCGCCGAATATGCCGCTCGTGGGCCGCGCCTCGGGCAGCATCGCGGCGGGCACATCCAACTTTTCGAGCAGAAATGGGTCCCAGTCCCGGTCGTGGATATTGAAAAGCAGCGTGCGCGACGCGTTCGAGTAGTCCGTGGCGTGAGCGCCCGTCAGCTTGTAGAGCAGCCATGTGTCGACCGTGCCGAAGCACAATTCGCCGCGCCGGGCCCGTTCGCGCGCGCCCGGCACGTGGTCCAGTATCCATTTCACCTTTGTGCCGGAGAAATAGGCGTCGATGACGAGCCCCGTGCGGCCGCGGAATTCGGCTTCGAGGCCCGCCGCCTTGAGTTGCTCGCAGGTGTCCGTGGTGCGGCGGCATTGCCAGACAATGGCGTTGTGGACGGGTTGCCCGGTCGCGCGGTCCCAGACGAGTGTCGTCTCGCGCTGGTTCGTGATGCCGATGGCGGCGATATCGCCGGGCGCCGCGCCCGCGCGCTCGATCACGGTCTCCGCCGTGGCCAGTTGGGATTCCCAGATGGCGATGGGGTCGTGCTCGACCCAGCCCGGACGTGGGTAGATTTGGGGGAATTCCTGGCTGGCCACCGCCGCAATCGCTCCGTCCTGGGTGAAAAGGATGGACCGCGAACTGGTGGTGCCCTGGTCGAGCGCGAGGATATACTTTGCCGCCATCGGTTGCTCCTTCCGAAAGGTCCCCTGATTACGCGGGTTACGATAGCATGCGGCATACCGCGAGGCAAGAACCGCGGGCAAGCGCGCCTTGAATAGGCGCGGTGCGCCTGCGTCTGGTTAGGCAGAGGCTGAGGGATGATGTCCCCGGCAGTGGATGGTACAATGCGGTCGGCGCGGGTGCGGTTGGCCTCGCGGCCGCGCACGGTTGGAGAACGGACCATGAGAAGCATGTTGTTGCCCCTGATGGCGTTGGGAATGGCGATTGCCGTATCCGGGTGCGAGACTACTCCCGCCGAGGACGGCGCGGTGCTCGGCGCGGCGCTTGGCGCGGGCACGGGCGCGATTATCGGCAACCAGAGCGGCCACGCGGGCGAGGGCGCACTGATCGGCGCGGGCATTGGCGCGCTGACTGGCGCAATCATAGGCGACGCCGTGGGCGATTCGCGGCAGCCGCAATACGCGCAGCCGCGGCCCGCCGCTCCGTCGCCGGTTGCTGCGCCCGTAACCACGGGCCACTACGAGAACCGCCTGATAGTCACGCCCTCAGGCGAGATGTACGAACAGCGCGTCTGGGTGCCGCATTATTGACCGAAAGGCACGGCTTGACCCTCCAACGCAAATGGCGCTTGACGGGCGCGCTGGCCTTGGCGCTCAGCGCGCTCATGGCAGGGTATGGAGTAGCGTATCTCGGCTTTTCCGGGTCCGTGCTCGTGCTGCTCGTGTACTGGGGGATTTTTCTGCTCTGTCTAATCGTCGCGTTCCTCATGGCGCTGCTCGACATGCGGTACATCCGCGTGCAATATGCCCTCGAGCAACGGCGCATCTTCGTGGAGACGCTTGGCAGCAAAGCCTTCCGCGAATCGCTCCGCAAAGCGCATCAGGAACAACAAGCCTCTCAGGACAAACCAGTCGCTGACCGCAGCCGCATCCGCCCCGGGTGAGAGCGCGTCCTCGAGGGCTGCCGCCGCGTAGTCTGTGCGCCACTGGTCGAATGCGCCGTGCAGCCAGGCCGGTCCGCGGAAGTCGGTCAGCCCGTCATCCGTCACGGAAGACGCCTTTGCGCCCGTTGGGGGCGGTTCCGCGTAGGTAAGCGCCCGAAACCCGGCAAAACCCGCGCATAGACACGCTACACCCCCATACAGACGATAATGAACCGTCTGCCGCCGCGATTTGCGCGCGTTTCATTCCCGCCCATGGCGAGACCTCCGCAATCCGCCGCTTCCACCGCCGTCGCCGCCCGCTGCGACCCGCCGACAGCCCGGGGACGCGGCCGTAACGCCCACTCGGCGCGTCCGGGGTCGTTACGTATGGCAAATCATAACCCGCTCGGGTTGTCAAGCGCTTTCTTACTGTCATAGCATCACAGACGACACAAATATCCGCGCGAACGGCGCGAGAACATCGCGCGCGTGATGTGAGCCAAACCGCGGAGCATGATATGATTGCGTCTTATCTGAGAACATGCGGCGAAGGGATGCGTATTCGGGAGCGATTTATGGCGCGAACACATCTTGCGATGTTTGCTTTGGCGGTAGTCTGTGTTTTTCAGGCGTGCGGAAACAAGCCGGTGACGCCGCCGGCGCCCGCGCCGCCGATGAATGAGCCGGAGACGCCCCGCGAGTTGGACATCGGCGATGTCGAATCCGCGCTGGCGTTTGAGGGCAGAGTCGCCTCCGAGTCGCGGGGCGCGAATGTGTCGGTCAGTGACCTCGAAGGCCGGGACAAGACAATTGCGATGAGCACGGTGACGGTTCAGCCGCCGTATCCGGCGGAGTTGTGGGTCGAGTATACGCTGAGGTCCAGCATTGGGTTCCCGGCGCGGCCCGTTGCGGTGCGCGGCGCAATCTTGCGCAATGTGGGCGGGCAGGACACAGCCCTGGGCCGGTTCAGCGCCGTATTGGGTGCAGACGCGCACCTGCCGGGCGCACCCGTGCAAAAGTTCCGCGTGAATGCGCTGGAAGGGCTGGCGACGCCGCCCGAATCCATGCTCCTGCACGTTGCGGCGGAATTATTGCTGCTTCCGGCGGGTACCGGCCCCAACACAGTGGACCCGGAAACGGCCGCAACGCTGCCGGAAGATGCGAGCAGCGCGCTGTCATCGAATCCGGTGCGCATCGAATTCAAGGCGGAGTCCGGTTCATGAACGTTGTTATCATCGGGGCGCATCCGGACGACGCGGAATTCTTCGCGGGCGGCGTGAGCATCAAGTGGACGCGGCTCGGGCACCGGGTGTTGTTCGTGTCCGCGACCAACGGCGACGTGGGCCACCACGAGGTCTCGGGCGGCGCGCTTGCGCAACGGCGCGCGGCGGAGGCGCGGCGTTCCGCGCGCATCGCCGGAGCGAGCGAACGCGTGCTCGATTACCATGACGGCGAGTTCCTGCCGACCCTCGAGGCGCGCAAGCGCATCGTGCGGCTCATTCGCGAGTTTGAAGCGGACATTGTCATGACGCACCGGCCCTGGGACTATCACCCGGATCACCGGTACACCGCGATGGCGGTGCAGGATGCGGCGTTCATGGTGACGGTTCCGCTCTACTGCCCCGACGCGCCCGCGCTCCGGCGCAATCCGGTCTTCCTGTATCTCATGGATGGGTTTCAGCGCCCGTACCCGTTCCGGGCCGATATCGCGGTGGCGGTCGACGACGTGATGGACGAGAAATGGGCGATGCTCGACGCCATGGAATCGCAAGTGTACGAGTGGTTGCCTTGGCTTGAAGGGCGCGCGGGGGAGACGCCAACCGATAGCGGGGAACGCAAGGCGTTTCTTCGCGCCATGTGGGATCCGTTCTTTCTGGAACCGGCGCAACGGGGCCGCGACGCGCTCGCGGCATGGTACGGCCCCGAACGGGCCGCGGCGGTGCGCTATGCGGAGTTGTTCGAGATCTGCGAATATGGACGCCAGCCGGCCCGCGAGGAACTGCGGGAGTTTTTCCCGTTCTTCGATGCATGAGGCCGCCGGGAAGGAGGGGCGAGATGCGGCATTTGTTTCTGGTGCTCGGGGCGATTACGGCCGTCGTTTCGACCGCGACGGCGCAGGAGGGGCCCGCGACCGTCATCGAGACCGAAGGCCGCGCAACGGTTTTCGCCGCGCCGACGTTCGCTGATTTCTGGATTCACGCCGTCGCGGCGAAAGAGACGGTGATCGAGGGAATGAACGAGATGGTCGCGTTCGAGATGCGGCTGCGCGAGGCGCTCGCCGCGCGGGCACTTGCCCCAAACGACCTCGACGTGCGCGCGCCGGCCGTAGCCGACGTTAACGAGGCGCAGGTCGCCGTCTCGGCGCGATTGCGGTTCAACATGAGCAGTTTCACGAGTGTAGAGACAGGCCCGCAACAGTTTGCGGGGCTCTGCGACAAGCTGGCGGACCTCGCAAAGGGCCTGGGCATGGCCCTTGAGGGTCCCCAGTTCACGGTGAATCCGCAGGAGCCCATAGTGCGCTCCGCCGTGGCGAAGGCTACCGAGCAGGCGTATCCCGCGGCGGAAGCCATCGCGAAAGAACTCAAGACCAGCATCTATGCCGTTACCGCGGTGACCGTCATCGACCTCGTGTGGGACCAGGCTGAGGAAGTGCGCGGCATCCAACCCACGTTGCGGCAAGTATCCTGCACCGCGCGGGTTCGCGTCGTGTATGAGGTCGCCACGTTGCCGTAGAAACACCCGTGTCCCCGGTGTCCGCTTCCACCCGTTCGCCCGGCGGCCCGAGGCCCCGGCGACATCGTGCCGGCTGAATGGTCATGCGAAGGCGCGTCCTCATGACGCCGTTACCTTGCCGCAAGTCTGCTTCTTCATTCTTGCGGCTACAAGTGCCTTCACGCCCGGGGGTGTCTTCGCGGCGGGGACAAGACGCATCGCCGCGCCGTTCAGATAGGCGTGAGACCGTTTTCCAGCGGCAGGGTGATCACGAAGCCCTCTTCCGGCATGTAGGTGAGGGCGCCCGCGTGCTGCGCGATGATGGCGCGCGCGAGCGGCAGGCCCAGCCCGAAATGCACGCCTGCCTTGGTCGTGACGTAAGGCTCGAACATGCGTTCCCGCAACGCCTCCGGCACCGGAGGGCCGCTGTCCTGCACCCGAATTACGACTTCGCCTTCCGTGTGATGCAAGCGCAGGAAGATGTGCCGTTTTTCCTGTTCCTCGAGGGTTTCCATGGCATTGCGCACAAGATACGCGAGCGCCAGTTCCAGTTTGGGCGCGTTTCCGGGCAGGCTCGGAACGTCTTCCTGGATTTTCGTCTCTACGGCGATGTGCAGGGTCTTCATCTCGTACATGTGCAGGTTCAGAACGTGCTGGACCAGCAGCGACGGGTCCACCATGCCGACGCGAGCCGAGTCCTTGCGCGCAATGCGCACGATTTCGCTGACCAGCGTGCTCGCCTTGTGAACGGCCCCGAGGATTTCGCCCAGCATGCGGTGGGACTCGGCGGAAACGCCCTTGTCAAGGGATACCAGTTCGGCGTACGCCATGACCGCGCCCAGATAGTTGTTCAGGTCGTGCGCGACGCCGTTGACGCAGCGGCCCACTTGCGCGTGGCGGAAGAGACCGGCCGCGCGCGCGTCGAAATCCGGAGTCCCGAACGCCGGCGCTATCGCGCCGGAGGGGAGGTCATCAGGTTTCACGTGCATGCTCCCTGTTTCCTACAGGCATTCCCGCATGACCATGACGGCGCCTCGACGGTCCGGCCGCGCCTCAGAGGTTGTCGATCACGGCCTTGCCGAATTCGCTGCACTTCACTTTTGTGGCCCCTTCCATGAGCCGAGCAAAATCATAGGTTACTATCTTGGACATAAAAGTACTTTTCAGTGCGCTGGTGATGGCCTCGGCCACCTCGAGCCAGCCGAGGTACTCGAACATCATGACGCCGGACAGCAACAGGCTGCTCGGGTTGACCTTGTCCTTGTTTGCGTATTTCGGCGCCGTGCCGTGCGTGGCCTCGAAGATGGCGGCGCCGGTGTCGTAATTGATGTTGGCGCCCGGCGCAATGCCGATGCCGCCCACTTGCGCGGCCAAGGCGTCGCTGGCGTAATCGCCGTTCAGATTCATCGTCGCGACAACGTCGAACTCGAGCGGACGCGTCAGAATCTGTTGCAGGAAGATGTCCGCGATGACGTCCTTGACCAGGAGTTTCTCGCCGGGTTCGCCCTCGCAGTCGTCCCAGGAGACGGCGGTTTCGGCGAATTCCTGGCGCACGAGTTCATAGCCCCAGCGGCGGAAGGCGCCCTCGGTGTATTTCTGGATGTTGCCCTTGTGCACAAAGGTGACGGATTTGCGGCCGTGGCGCAGCGCATACCGGATCGCGGCGCGAATGAGCCGCTTGGAACCCGTTTCGCTGATGGGTTTCAGGCCCAGCCCCGCATCTGGCCTGATTTTCCAGCCGAACTCGCGTTCGCAGAATTCGCGCAGTTTCTGAGCTTCCGGCGTGCCGGCCTTGACTTCAAGGCCCGCGTACACGTCTTCCGTGTTCTCGCGAAAGATGACCATGTCGATCTTTTCGGGCGCGCACACGGGGCTTGGCACGCCGGGGAAATGCCGGACCGGCCGCACGCAGGCATACAGATCGAGGTGCTGGCGCAGCGCTACGTTGAGGCTGCGGAAACCGCCGCCGACGGGGGTCGTCAAGGGGCCCTTGATGGCCACGCCATACTCGCGGATGGCGTCCAGCGTTTCTTCGGGCAAATAGCTGCCGCAGACCGCGTTGGCCTTCTCGCCCGCGAAGACTTCCATCCATGCGATGCGGCGTTTGTCGCCGTAACAGTGCCTGACGGCCGCGTCGAATACCGGCTGTGAAGCGCGCCAGATGTCCGGCCCCGTGCCGTCGCCTTCGATAAACCCGATGACCGGGAAGTCGGGCGTGACAACCGCATGGTCTTGCAGGGTGATCTTTTCGCCGTCCGGTGCCTGGATGTGCGTATACGTTCCCATGATATCCCCGTTATTGGTTGTTTTGGCCGTGTACTATTGGGACTGTTATTCGGAATCCGGCAGCACCAGCAGCCGGGCCCGGAGCACGTGTGGCACCTCGCGAGCAGCCGCGAGCGCGTCTTCCGAAAGCGGCTGGTCCAGATTCAGCAAGGTGAGGGCGCGTCCGCCGCGCTTATCGCGGCCGAGCACCATGTTTGCGATATTGACGCCCGCGTTGCCGATGATGGTCGCCAGCCGCCCGACGACGAGCGGCTTGTCTTCGTTCTCGCACAACAGTATGCACCCTTCCGGCTTGGCGTCGACGCGCATGCCGTCAATGCTGCAGATGCGCGGATCCTTGTTTTGGAAGAGGGTGCCTTTAATGACATGTGTTTCCTGGTCGGTGACAATGGTGACCCCGATCTCGAACGCGTAATCGGAATCGTGGGCGCTCCGCTTCTCGATGCAATCGATACCTCGCGCCTCGAGTTGAGAAGGCGCGCTGACCATGTTCACCGATTCGACCGTCGGCGCCAGAAACCCGGTCAGTACGGACGTCGTGATGGGATAGGTGTCCGTGACACCCAAGTCGCCGCTGTAGGCGATCTCGATGGACGTGGGGGATCCCTCCGAATACAGCGCCTGAAAGGTCCCCAGGCGTTCCGCCAGATAAAGCAGGGGTTGCAGTGATTTCCTCGTTTCGCTGTCCAGACTGGGCACGTTCACGGCGTTGACAATAGCGCCTGTCTTCAGGTAATCCACGATCTGCCGCGCAACTTCGACGGCTACGCAGAGTTGCGCTTCATCTGTCGAGGCCGCCAGGTGCGGCGTCATTACGATATTGTCGAGCCCGACAAACGGGTTGTCCTCAAACGGCTCCGAAGTGAAGACGTCCAGAGCGGCGCCGGCAATGACCCCATGTTTCAGCGCTTCGGCCAGTTCTTGTTCGTTGACGATGCCGCCGCGCGCGCAATTAATGATGCGGCAATTCGGTTTCATGCGCCGGAAGTGCTCGCCGCGCAGCATATTCAAGGTCTTGTCGGTTTTCGGCGCGTGCACCGTAACGAAATCCGACCGTTCGATTACATCGTCCAGACTCACCAGTTCCACGCCGAGGCCCTCCGCTTTTAACGGCGTCAGCAATGGGTCGAAGGCCAGAACCTTCATCTCGAAGGCCAGCGCGCGCTTGGCCACTTCGCCGCCAATGCGGCCCACCCCTACGATGCCCAGCGTCTTGCCCCGTAATTCCGTGCCCATGAACTTCTTGCGGTCCCAGCGGCCGGCGTCCATCGATGCGTGGGCCTGCGGGATATTCCGGCACAGGGCGAGCAGCATCGCAAAGGTGTGCTCGCACGTCGAAATCGTGTTGCCGCCCGGCACGTTCATGACAACGATGCCTTTTTGCGTGGCGGCGTTCTTGTCTATATTGTCCGTGCCCACGCCGGCGCGGCCGACGACTTTCAGTCGCCCGGGATTGGACAGGGCCTCCGCGGTGACCTTCGTGGCACTGCGCACGACGAGCGCATCGTATTGGCCGGCGATTGCGGCCAGTTCCTCCGGTTTCTGGGGCGGCTTTATGTCCACCTCAAAACCGGCGGTCTTGAATACTTCGAGCCCTTCTTCGCTGAGACCGTCCAAGGCAAGGACTCTGAACATCATGCGCGCTCCTGGTCTGATGTTAATTCCGATTTATGCCCCGTGCCGCCGCGGCACCCCAAATGGCGGCCAAGGCCCACTGGGCCGAAGCGTCCTGAGCAACCGGCACACCGCCGCATGCCCAAGCGCCGCCGCGAACCGTCGCCCCAAACAGGGCGTCGGCACAAAAACCGTGCAGGGAAACAAAAACAAGAGGTAAGAAAGCCTAACAAAGGCTGGTTATTCTTGTCAAACAGCGTTTCAGATACGGGCCCGGAATGGTCAAAAAGTCCGGCCTTGAACGCGCGGAATGCGGGCCGGCCGGACAAAGGGCGAATACGCTGAATTCACAGAAGAATGAGGAACTCTCGCGCCGTTTTGACCTTGGCGCGGGCTCCGTGTATCATGGCCTGGAGGTTGTGAAGTATGCCGGAGAGGCGGTTGGGTTCGACTACGACCAGACTCGAATCAGTATTTTCACAAGAAGGGGGTTCTTGATGAATGAAGTTGTAGTAGGGACAGGCCATCAGCAGAGCCTGCGGGATGTGATTCGCATTGTCGAAAAACTCCTGCGTGCGACGGAAGGCATTCCGCGTGAGGTGACGACGCGCACGGAGCGGATGGAATTGCGAGCCAGCCGCCCGGAATTTGAAGGCGAATTCGAGGAGTACGTGCTGCGCCTGCGCGTCACGGAACAACGGAAACAGACCTTGCGCGAAGTGGTGGCGACGTTGGATGGCGCTTGCGCGCTGACGGAGCAGGAGGGGGAATTGATCCTGCGGTTCCCGCCCGAAGGCAAGATCCCGGACCAGAGCACGTATGAAGCCGTTGACGTGGTCTCGCGCAATCTGACGTTGCCGGAAGTCTGGCGCATCTGTGGCGATCACTATCGTATCGACCGGATCAGTATCGAACTCCTGTTTCAGGCGATGGTCAAGTACCGGGCCAGCGACGTGCATCTTTCGCCGGGCCATCCACCCATTTTTCGCGTCGACAACGACATGCACCATTCCGAGTTGCTCGGCTCGTTGTCCGCGCAGCAGATCCGGGCCCTGATAAAGGAAATCGCGCCTGCCGAGCACTGGGATGAGTTCGAAAGCCAGAAACAGACCAGCTTCAATTTTCACCAGGTGGGCCTGGGTTATTCCCGCGTATCGGCGTTTCTGAAGGCAGGCGCGCCCCACTGCACGTTCCGCTTTCTACCGGAGGTGATCCCCTCCTTTGAGGAACTGAACATTCCGCAGGAGTCCATGGTGCGCCTTGCGAGCCTTCAGCGCGGCCTCGTGCTGGTCACCGGCATGACCGGCAGCGGCAAGTCGACGACCGCCGCCGCGCTCATTGACTGGATCAATACCCACCGTTCCCTGCATATCCTGTCCATCGAAAACCCGGTCGAATACGTGCACGCGGACAAAAAGTCTATTGTCTCCCAGCGCAGCCTCGGAACGGACGTGGCCACGTTCTACGAGGCGGTTACCGGGGCTTTGCGGCACGACCCGGACGTCATCTTTATCGGGGAAATGCGCGACCCCGACACCATACGCGCGGCGATCAACGCGGCGGCCACCGGTCATCTGGTGGTTAGCACGCTGCACTCGAACACGGCCAGCGAGGTGGTCAACCGAATCATCAGCTTTTTCGACCCCATCGAGCGTGACTTGGTAAGACTGCAGCTGTACGATTCCATACAGTGTGTCATCTGTCAGCGGTTGATCGCCAAGATCGGCGGCGGCCGCATTCCGGTCATCGAACTCCTGTTCAAAGACATCAAACCGATCGCCGACGGCATCAAGTCGGGGAACACCGACCTCATCCGGATCGGCATGCAGCAGGCGGTGACGCATTCGTTCATGTTTGAAAAGTACGCCTACGCCCTGTACAAGCAAGGGAAGATAACGCTTGAAAACGCGCGCGAAGCCGTCACGGATGTCTCCGTATTCGATCAGCTCCACATGGGCACCTATTCCGTGCCGCGGCTGGATTCCATTAAGTACGGCGGCGTACACGAGACGTATAAGTCCTGAGTTTTCCCCAACAGGAAGGGCAAGAGCTGCCCGGGCGGGCGGCTACGGTCCGGCTGGGCAGGGGGGGGAATTGTCTCGCCACGCGGGCACCGGGGCCGGGACAGGGGTTTGGCAGGGGGGAAATCCTTGACAAATAAGCAGCGGCCGTCTAACATAAAAACCGCACTAACACCAGTACGCGACTCAGGTTGCGATTAGAGAGAGGGACCGTTACTCGCAGTTTGCTGCGAGCACAAAGGAGCCCAGTATGTGTCGTGTCATGCGGGAGCGGACAATTCGTCTTGAGCTGCTCGTTGCTTGCGTCCTGTCCGGCGTTTTGCTTGCCGGGGCCACTTCTCCGGCGTGGGCCGTTCGCGGAGCAGGACTGGGCGTGAGCGCGCCGCAGGTGCTTCTAGCCGCTCAAGCCGACCAGGACGAGCCTCCCTGCAAACCGGTTTTGTGCCTTACCCCCACCAAGTTTGACGTGGGTTGGCAGTCGGGTTCGGTGCGGTTTTTTGTGACGAACTGCGAATGTGAGACCATGGACTGGTCGGCGGTCTCGGCGTGCGGCTGGGCAACGGTCGAGCCGACGGGCGGCACGTTGGGGCCCCTCGAGACGGTCGCCGTTGTCGTCACCTACACCTACAATGACAGTTGCGACGGCAGGACATGTGATATCGCCGTGGCGGCGCCGGGGGCAATCGGCAGTCCGACAGCGGTGAAGCTCAATCAGGGTCAACGGACGACGCCGGACATGTGCGTGGCGCCGACGGTCCGCAACGTCTGGCAGAATTCGGGTGTTGTGGGCTTCGAAATATGGAATTGGAGCTGCGTGACCGTCAATTGGAGCGCCAATGCGGACTGCGAATGGGTGACATCCATCAATCCGCCAGGCGGGACGCTGCAGCGCGACGAGCGCGTGCTCGTGGAATGCAGCGTGCAGGCCAATCCGGATTGCGATATTCGCAGTTGCCGGGTGTATTTCACTTCGCCGGGACAGACGGACCCGAAGTATGGGCTGATCAATCAGGCCGGCAGTACGCGTTCGGCCATGGAAGTGGACCAGACGCGGATTGACGTGGGCGCGGCGTTCGGCCTCGCATCCTTCCAGATTTCGAATACGTCCTGTGGCGACATGGAGTGGGAAGCGGAAGCGTCTTGTTCCTGGGTGGCGGCGGTGAGTCCGGCCAGCGGTATCGTGGGACCGGGCGAAAGCCAGACGGTCAATCTGGTATACGAGGCCAACGAGAAATGCGCAGAGCGGCAATGCCTGGTAGAGGTGACTTCGAACGCCGTCCAGGGCACCCCCGCGGTAGTTACTCTGGTGCAAGAACCCGGCGGCCCGCCGCTGTTGTCCGTGAGCCCCACGAGTCTGAAAGTGGGCAATAGCAACGGCTGGACGGCCTTCACGGTGAAAAACAGCGGTTGTTCCAGCATGTCGTGGACCGCGACGCATGGTTGCGGTTGGCTGACCTCGGTGGCGCCGAACACGGGCGTGCTGAATGCGCAGGAAAGTATTACGGTCGCCGTGGTTTACGGCGCCAATACGTTGCCTGAAGAACGGAATTGTTCGATCACGGTGGACGCGCCCGGCGCGGGCGGCCCGAAGACGGTCGCCGTCACGCAGACGGGATTGGGCAGCCCGCAGTTGGTCGTGACGCCGCTCGCGCAGAGCGTCGGGGCCGGGGCGGGCACGTTCACGTTTGCGGTGGCGAACGCAGGCCAAGGCACGATGAGCTGGTCCGCGCAACAGGATTGCAGTTGGATAACGCGGCTGTCACCGCCGATGGGCACTCTCACGGCCGGTCAGAGCTCCGCCGTGACGGTGAATTACGGCACGAACCCGGCCGCGACGCCCCGCACCTGCAGTATTGCCGTCACCGCGCCGGGCACGGCCGGCAGTCCGCAGACGGTCGCGGTGCAGCAGGATGGTCTGACGGGAACGCCCGTGTTGAGCTTGGCGCCGGCGAGCCGCACGGTGCTGGACGAGGCCGGAACCACCACGTTCACGGTGAGTAATAGCGGTTCCGCGCCGCTGGATTGGACGACGGGCGTGAGTTGCGGCTGGGTGCAGGCAAGCCCATCCGGTGGCACACTGACGCCGGGGCAAGGCGCGGTGGTCAGCGTGAGTTATGAAGCGAATTCGGACCCCTCCACGCGGAGTTGCGCGGTGCTGGTCACGGCGCCGGGCGCGAGTGGGAGTCCAAAGACCTTTTCGCTGGGGCAGGCGGGCAACGATACACCGGTGCTGGAACTAAGCGGGGTTTCGCAGGCGCTGGGGTCGAAGGCCGGCATCGCGACATTCACGGTCAAGAACGCGGGCGGCGGCACGATGAACTGGTCGGCGGCGGCCGGCTGTTCCTGGGTCACGCGCCTCGCGCCGGCCAGCGGCTCGCTGGTATCGGGCCAGAGCATCAACGTCGTGGTCAGTTATGACGGCAATTCGGGCGGCGCGGCGCGTAATTGCGCGATTACCGTCCAAGCACCCGGCGCCGCGGGAAGCCCGCAAACGCTGACGCTCAATCAGGCAGGAGACGAGACGCCCGCGCTGTCTGTTTCGCCCACGACGATCGAGGCGGAAGCAACGGACGCGCTGGCTTCGTTCACCGTGACGAATACGGGTCAGGGCACATTGAACTGGTCGGCGGCCTGGGAATGCGACTGGGTCGCGGGTGTTGCGCCCGAGAACGGCGCGCTGGCCGCGGGCGCGAGCGAAACCGTCACCGCGAGTTTTAGCGAGAACGACGGGGCGGACGCGCGCACCTGTGAGGTCGCGGTGATTGCCGAAGGCGCCGCGGGCAGCCCGAAGACGGTGACGCTCGAGCAGGCGGGAACGGAAGAGCCGCCGCCGTGCTGCTGCGGCCCGGCGGGCAGCTTGCTGGACAAGGACTGGAAGTCGACGATTCAGCGGCAGCTGGGCGACTTGCTGCTGCTGGGCGCGAGCCTGGTCGTCATGCTCGCATTCGCGAGATTCCGCAAGGATTAGTCCTGCGATACGGGAACAAGCAACGGACTGGAGGGCCGTCCCATGACGGGGCGGCCCTTCTTTGGTGTGGTGGCGCGGGGACGGCCCGGGATGAATGATTCCAATCTATATTTCCGGCTCGTGGTTCTGGCCGTGCTTCTCTGCTGCGGCTACGGCCAGGCATTCGCGTTTGACGACCCTGTCGCGACGTGCGGCCCGCTCACGCTCCGAATCGAGGGCCCCGCGAACGTATCCGTACTCGAAACCCCGTATCCTGTCCGGGTTCTGTTGCGCAATGACGGGCCGGCGCCTCTTCGGGGAGAACTGCGCCTGGGCGTGATCGCACCTTGGCGCATCGATCCATCCGCTCCGGCGCCGTTTCAACTGGCGCCGGGCGAGGAGAAGCCGCACGGATTCAGCGTCAGCGTGGACGTGGGCGCCTGCAACGGTCACTATCCCATTCATGCCTGGGCGCGGTTCGAAGACGCCGGCGCCGCTCAGGAAGCGCACGCGGTATTGCTGGTGGAAACGGCGTTGGAGCATATGTCGGGACCGGCAAGCCAAATCCCATGGACGCCGCTTGCCCTGACCCCAAACGGGGCCATTCCCCTGTGGAGCGTGCCGGTGCGCCGCGGGCTGATACGGGTCTTTGCCGAACCGGAAACCACCGTGTTGCCGCCAGGCTGGGAAGGTATAGACGAACGCACGCGCGCCATGGTCATGATGAACCAGCAAACGGTTCGCGGCGACGCACGCGAGAGCGTCGGCATGCACCCGCCGTGGGCGGAGGGCAGAGCTGGAACCGTGGCCGCCGAATTCCCCGTTTCCTTGCCCGAGGGCACGTCCGTGCGCCTCCGTTTCGCCGTGGCCATTCGCGACCATGACGCCGCGCGAGGCGAACCGCCGAGCGACGGGGTCATGTTCCGCGTCCGCGCGCTCCCGTTCGATGCGCCGGACGGCGCATGGGGCGACGTCCTATGGGAACGCCACACGGACTCCAAGGCGTGGGAAGACGCGGAAATCGATCTGCGAGCGTTCGCAGGGAAGACATTACGCCTGCAACTGGAATGTCACCCCGGCCCGCGCAACGACACTACTTGCGACGCCGCTTATTGGGGCAGGCCTCTGCTCGTGACTCAGACGGACGCCCCCTCCGACGCGGCGCAGCCGCCGGCATATCCCGCCCGGACTCTTGCCGAAGTGCGCAATGGCGGCCTGACTTACCAGGTTGCCGTGCAGCCGGGCGTCCGCGGGTTGTTGGACGGCACGTTCTCTTTTGTCTCGCCGGAAAACGCGCTCTCGTTCACCGGGCTGCGTGTGCGTGTCCTCGGCGACGACCTGCATGCGCCCCATTGCTTCCACCAGCTGACCTACGCCGCGGAACAGGCCATGCCGGACGGGCGCGTGCGCTGGCTGCATCGCTTTGATGGTCCGCTGGGCCCGTTTGACCTCGTGGTGGACCTCTGGCTGGACGCGTGCTCGCTCCGCGCGCGCTGTTCCATCGAGAACGCGCCCGAACCGAAGCCGTGGCAGGCGGTCCACCTGGAAGGCGTCTCCGCTGGTCCGTGGACCGGCCGCGTAACGCGTGTTTATGCTGGCGCCGGGAACGTGCTGGATATGCCGGAGGCCTTTGAACTCGGCTTCGACGGACATCAGTTGGCCACGTCTTTCGTGGGATTTGAATTCGAGAATGACGCTGCGCTTGTGCAGGCCGTGGACACGCCGCCGCTGCGCCTGGAGGTCAGGCCCAGCGCCAGCATCGCCACGCTTCACGCCGGGCATGCCCCGACGCTGGCCTTCATCCCGGCGCCCGATGTCTGGACCGGCGTGCGCGCGTGGCGCGAGGTTAACGGACTGCGCGCCGCGGGCGGCGTCCCGCGCCTGGCGGGGCGGTTTGTGTTTGACCTGTGGGGCGGCCGCTACGGCGAGAGCGCGGATGCGCTCGACCAGGCTTTTCGCTACGGTCTCACCGGCGCGGCGGTCGTGTGGCACAACTGGCAGCGCTGGGGCTATGACTATCGCCTGCCGGACATCTTTCCGCCGAACCCCGCGCTGGGGACTCGGGAGGATTTTGCACGGCTGGTGCAAACATGCAAGGACCATGGCGTCCTCTTCGCGCCACACGACAATTACATCGATTTGTATCCTGACGCGGAGCAGTTTACCTACGATAACGTCGCGTTTACGCGGGATGGGCAGCCCGTGCGCGCGTGGCTGAATGCCGGGCGCGGCGCGCAATCCTACCGTTGGCGCACGGACCGTGTGCAGCCGTTTCTGGAACGGAACGTGCGGCGGCTCCGGGATGCCTATGCGCCCACGGCGTATTTCATCGACGTGTGGTCTTCTATCCGGCCCTACGACTACTGGACGAAGGACGGCCGGTACTTTGATTGTGTCTACACGCGGAATGCGTGGGGCGGGTTCTTCGCGTGGATTCGCGAATGCCTCGGCAATGACGCCCCGCAGATATCGGAAAGCGGCCACGACCAGCTCATTGGCTTTCTTGATGGGGCGCAGGCCAATCATCTCCGCGTCGAGGCGGAACCGCAGGGACAGGACGCGTGGTTTGTCTGGCGCGTGCGCTGTCGCGACGCCGAGCGCGTGCCGTGGTTCGACATGGCGCACCACGGTCGGTTTGTGCTGCATGGCGCCGGTTACGACCCGCGCTATCGCGCCGGGCTTGATCCGGCACTGCACGGCATCTACAGCGACGATTACGTTTCCACCGAGGTGCTCACGGGGCATCCCGGCATGGTCGCGGACCCTTTTGGCCGCGACGTGGTGCGCAAGTACTGGCTGCTGCACGGCCTGATGCGCGCACTCGCGCACAAGCGCATCGACAACGTTGCTTTCGTGGATGGCGATATTCACAGGCAATATGTCCGGTGGGAAGGCGGCGGCGAAGTGTGGGTGAACCGGTCGGACGCGGACTGGCCGCTGGAAGCGCGCGTGCTCCCGCCTTATGGCTTCCATGCGCGCATACCGCAGGGAGACGGCTATACGGAAGCCGCCATCGAGCGGCGCGGCGGCGCCATCGTCGACTGGTCTCGCGGGACGGACGGCTACTACGTGAATGCGCGGCCGGACTTGGAACAACGCGAGGTTGATTTTGGCGCCGTGCGGACCGGCGGCGCAGTGCGTGTACGACGTAACGGCAACACGCTTGAACTGACGGCCCTGCCTGAGAGCCAGCCGTTTACCGTTCGTGTCGTGTGGCAGGAATTGATGCCGGGAATGCCCTTGCCTGCTTCTGCGTCGGAGCTTGATGAACAGGGGAATGCGCGCGGAGAGATTCCGGTCGAGTTACAAAACGGGGTTGTATCCGTTGACTACCCCGCAAGCGCCTTGGACTGCGCGTGCTCCCTTGCGCTGTAGCCTCCGGGCGGCTTGCCGGCCGGCAGAAAAGGCGGGAGCGGGCTTTCGTGTTCCAGATATTGGCGTTGGCGAAAGCTTTGGGGTAATGTGGGGGACATGCGGCGCGGGGGCGGCGCAGCGCGCCGGAACTGGGAGAATGAGGATGATTCGCGCGCATCTTTGCATGGTGGGGATAGCGGTTCTTGCGGCGGCGGACTGTTCTGGGCTGGCCGTCACGCCTGCGGACGCGTCGGTCAAGCCGATGAACGGGGACGGTACGTTGAAAAACGGCGAACTGCTGGGCGAATTCCTGGCCGTAGGGTCGCCGGGCGGCTATCGGGTCACGGCGCGTGTTGCCGGAATCGGCGCGGGCTCCGGTAATCGTTACGTTGCGCTGAGCGTGGACCGCACGCCGTGGCGGATCGTAGCGGTGCAAAGCGATGTCGTCGCGGAATATGCCTTTGACTGTGCGCTGACGGGGCCATCGCACGTAGTCGGTGTGCAGGCGCTCGGCGATGGCAAAGAGGAGGGACCGTTGCTCCGCGTGGAATCGGTGACGGTTGCGCCTGCCGCAGAGGGGCCGGAACCGGGGAAAAGCTCCGTCACGGCGTGGAACGGAGACGCGGAGGCGCGCGAGGCGGCCGTGCTGGCGCAAAGCGCCGACGCGATTCGCGTGCTGCGGATGAGCCCGGCGGTCGTGACGGTGCTGGACCCGAAAGGCAAACCCGCGCAGGGCGCGAAGGTATGGATTGAGCAGACGAATCATGCCTTCCTTTTCGGCTGCAACATCTGCGGTTGGGAGCAGTTTGGAGACCGCCGGCTGGACGACGCATACAAGGAGCGTTTCGCGGAACTCTTCAACTACGCTACGCATCCCTTCTACTGGATGCTCTATGAACCAGAGCGGGGTAAGCCGAATTATGCGTATACGGATGCGGTGCTGTCGTGGTGCGCGGCGCGGGGAATACAGGCGAAGGGACATCCGCTGTTGTGGGCGAACAAAGCCGGCGTGCCCCCGTGGTCGGACGGTCAGCCGCCGCAAGGCGTGCAGCGGCGGCGCGTTGAAGACCTGATGCGCCGGTTCGCGGGCAGGGTCGGCTACTGGGAGGTTGTAAACGAGCCGGTGAATGCGCCGGGGCTCGACATTGCCGGGCCGCACGAGTGGGCGCGCGCGGCGGATCCCGCGGCAAAGCTGGTGATCAATGAATACGGCATATTCTACGAGGGGCACCCGGACTTCTATCGCTTCCTCGCGCATGCCGTGGAACAGGGGATCCCGTTCGACGTGGTCGGCATCCAAGCCCATGCGCCGCTGCACATGGCATTCCCGTTGGACCGGGTCCGGGCGCTGCTCGACCTGTACGGCGGCTTGGGCAAACAGATTCACATCACGGAGTTCACGCCGACGTCGAGCGGCCGCAAAGTCCTGGGAGCGCCTTGGCGCGACGCGTGGGATGAGGCGCAGCAGGCCGGCTACGCCGAGCAATTCTACCGGGTGTGTTTCGCCCATCCGGCGGTGACGGCGATCAGCTGGTGGGATTTCTGCGACGTGGGCGCATGGGCGCCGGGCGGCGGGCTGTTGCGGGAGGATTGCACGCCGAAACCAGCCTTCGAGCGGCTGCGCAAGCTGATTCGCGAAGAGTGGTGGACACGCATCGAGACGAACGCGGACGCAAAGGGCGAGGTGGCGTTCAACGGTTTCCAGGGCGCCTATAGGATACGGGCGCGCTACGCGGGCAACGTCGGCGAGGCGGAATTCCAGGTCGAGCGGCAAGGCGAGAACCGGTTCGTGCTGCACGTGACCGGCAACCCGTGACGGCGGTCTCATCCTCCATGCGCTTTGCGCGGAAAAACGGGCGAATAGGGTACAATGCAGGCAGAAGACGGGTATCAAGAAACGTTCACTCGCTTGTGGCCTTGACGTTGGCGCTTCCTGCTCGTGTCATAGGGTGAATCGAACGGACGGAGGCCGGGTGCGTCCTTCTATCTGCCAGTTGCTGCGCGTGCGGTTCCTGATGCGGCGAATTGCCGCGTTTGCCGCCGTGTTATGCCTGCTGGCGTTTCCCGCGAACGCTGCTACGAAGGTTTTCTACGTCGCGACGAATGGGAATGACGCATGGTCCGGCACGCTGCCCGCGCCGAACGGGCCGCAAACCGATGGCCCGCTTGCCACGCTGCCCGGCGCGCGCAACAAGGTGCGCGCGTGGAAAACCGGCAACGGCGGCACGCTGCCCGGCCCGGTGGAGGTGCAGTTCCGGGGCGGCGTATACCGCTTCGAACAGACCGTTTCCTTCGACTATGACGACGCAGGCGCGTTCGGCAAGACGGTCACGTACAAGGCGTATCCCGGCGAAACGCCCGTCTTCAGCGGCGGACGCCCGGTTACGGGCTGGACACAGGCGGGCGCGCTCTGGCGCGCGGCGTTGCCGCAGGTCGCCGCGGGCACGTGGTGGTTCGGCGTGCTCTACGTGGACGGCGAACTGCTTCCGCCCGCCCGGGATCCGAATTTCGAGGATGACCCGGGCGATGCGGACGGCGACAGGTTTTTCAATGCGCTGGGCGGCGTTGACGGCGCGGCGGAAAGCCTCTATTACGCCGCGGCTGACTTGCAGCCGTGCCAAAACCCGAACGATGTGCTCTACATGGTGCTCCACAAGTGGGACGTTTCCTTCCACCGGTTGCAGACCCTCGACGAGACGGACCGGATCATTACGTTCCAGGATATCGACAGCGGTACGACCGGGGCCGACCATGCGGCGTTCGTGGCGGCGTCTGAGCGGCAGCGGTACTGCGTGTATCATGCGTACGAAGCGCTCGACGCGCCCGGCGAGTGGTGGCTCGACCGCGCGACCGGTTATCTCTATTACTATCCGAAACCTGGCGAGAGCATGGCGGGTACCGAGGTGATCGCTCCGGTGGTCGAGCGTCTCGTCGAGTTCAAAAGCACGAAGACGTTTCCGTTGAGTTACGTGACGCTGCAGGGACTGTCTTTTCAGCACACGGACTACGCGTTTGGGCCGAACGCGCTGCGCCCCGCGTACTACGGGTTGAGCGAAGCGCTGGCGCTCACGAAACTGCCCGGTGCGCTCGAATGCACGAAGGTGAGCGACTGCGTCATCGAAGACTGCGAATTCGCGCATCTGGCGGCCCACGGCGTGCTCCTGCTCGGAGCGTGCACGAACAACACGATCCGGCGCAATCACCTCCATGATCTCGGGGCCGGCGCCATCGACGTGGGCCGCGACTACGTCATCGGCACGAGCGGCAACATCATCGACAATAACTGGGTCCACCACGGCAGCAAGACGTTCCTGGGCGCGGTGGGCATTCGTATTGGCGCTTCCTCCTATAACGAGGTGACGCACAACGACGTGTCCGATTACAACTACTCGGGTATCTCCGTCGGCTGGACGGTCGGGTACGGGACCAGTTCGGCCCACGACAACCTCATCGAGAAGAATCATGTCCATCACATCGGACAGCAGCGCATTTTGAGCGACATGGGGCTGATCTACCTGGTCGGGGAGGCGCCGGGCACGCTCGTGAACAACAACTACTGTCACGACGTGGCGGTGTACGACCGCGGCTACGGCGGCTGGGGCATTTACCTGGACGAGGGCAGTTCGAACGTCACTATCCGCAACAACATCGTTCACAGCACGAGCGACGGCGCGTTCCACCTGCACTATGGCCGTAATAACCTGATCGAGAACAACATTTTCGCCTGGTCGGAGGAAGCACAGGTATTTCGCACGCGCCTCGAGCCTGAGGCCTACCAGTCTTTTGATTTCCTGCGCAATATCATCTACTTCAACAATGATATCCTTATGACCGGCGGTTGGGAGGACCTGAAATACCTCTTTGACTACAACTGCTACTGGGACACGACCAGCGGCGAGTTTGTGTTTCCCGCGGGCACGTTCGCGCAGTGGCAGGCCGCGGGCCAGGACGTGCACAGCCGCATCGCGAATCCGCTCTTCAATGACGCCGAACATTACGACTTCACGCTGAATCCGGCGTCGCCCGCCGTCACCCAACTCGGGTTCGTGCCCATCAGCATCGGCGACGCGGGCCTGTACGGGACGGCCGAATGGATGGCCGGTCCCGGTACGATCGCGCACCCGCCGACGCCGTTGCCCACGGCGCCCGAAGGCTTCACGTACAGCTACGATTTCGAAGCGTGGGCGCCGGGCTCGCTGCCGGACGGATGGGAAGTCTACACCGACTTGGACCCGGACCCCACGCGGGTGGCCGTGACCGAAGACACCGCGGCGCGCGGCAGCCGGTCGCTCCGCATGCGCGACGCCACGGGCCTGCCCTATTTGTGGATGCCGGTTGCCTTTCTGCGGCCCAATTACCGCATGGGTCTTGGCGTATTCCGCACGTGGATACGCCTGAGCGAAGACGCGCTGTTCGTGCTCGAAGGCCGCGACGAGGAATCGCCGGGCGTCTATACCGTCGGCCCAAATCTCATCCTGGCCGACTGGGGACTCAGCATCTCGGGCGTTGTCCACGACCCCCCGCCCCGTAATACGTGGTTCTATCTGGAAATAACGGCGCCGCTCGGAGACGATGCCGATGGCGCCTTTGACCTGACCGTGTGGACGCCCGGAGACGGCTGGACCACCTACGCCGACCAGCCGTGCGAGGACCCGCTATTCCACCGGATGACCTGGATAGGCGCGGTGTCCTACACGGATACGGCGGACACCATCTGGGTGGATGACGTAGAGACCTTCACGGTCGGTCCCGGTGCGGACGCGGACAACGACGGCATCCTGGACTGGGCGGACGGCGCCGTCGATTTCGACAACGACGGCCTGCCGAACTACCAGGACAATGACAGCGACGGTGACGGCATATCCGATGCGGATGAGTACAGCGGCGTTCGGAGCAGTGATGACTTTGACGGCGACGGCCGCCTCAACTTCCTGGACACCGACAGCGATGGCGATTCGGTCGCGGATGTGACCGAAGGCGGCGGTGACCCCGACGGCGACGGGAAGCCAAGTTTCCTGGACAATGACAGCGATGGCAACGGCATCCTGGACAGCGCGGAGATTCCCGGCGACCTGGACGGCGACGGCAAGGCGAATGGCATCGACCTGGACGATGACGGCGATTTGATCAACGACACGACCGATGGGATGGGCGACCTGGACAGCGACGGCACGCCGAATTACCGCGATACGGACAGCGATGGCGACGGCGTAAACGACCGCACCGAAGGCGCTGGGGACGCGGACAGCGATGGCACGCCGAATTACCGCGACCTGGACAGCGACGGCAACGGCATATGGGACGTGGCCGAGGGCGGCGCGGACCACGACGCCGATGGCCTGCCGGATTGTATCGACCCGGATAACGACGACGACGGTATCCTCGACCAGGTGGAAGGCGCCGGCGATCCGGACAGCGACGGCATACCCAATTACAGTGACAGCGACGCGGACGGCGACGGCATCCCGGACCAGGTGGAAGGGGTGGCCGACGTTGACGGCGACGGCAAGCCCAATTTCCTCGACACGGATGCGGACGGCGACGGCGTGAATGATGCCGATGAAGCACCCGGCGACGCGGACGGCGACGGCTTGCCCAACTACCTCGACGACGACAGCGACAACAACGGTGTCAACGACCTCCAGGAAGGCACAGCGGACCGGGACGGCGACGACATCCCCGATTTCCTCGATACGGACAACGATGGCGACGGCATCCCGGATACGACGGAAGGCGCAGGCGACGCGGATAGCGACGGCACGTCCAATTACAACGACGCGGACTCCGATGGAGACGGCATCCCCGACCTGACGGAGGGCATCACCGACCCAGACGGCGACGGCAAAGCCAATTTCCTGGATACGGACGCGGACGACGATGGAATCGGCGATGCTGTCGAAACGGCGAACGATGCGGACGGGGACGGCACGGGCAACTACCTCGATCTGGACAGCGACGGCAACGGCCTCAATGACGCCTCCGAAGGCGTTGTGGACCGCGACTCCGACGGCAAACCGGACTTCCTTGACCTGGACAACGACGGCGACGACATCCTGGATGCGACCGAAGGTCTGGCGGACCGGGACGGAGACGGCACGGCGAACCTCAATGATACGGACGCGGACGGCGACGGGTTCGGCGACGCCGTAGAGGGGCTCGGCAATCCCGACGGCGACGGTTTCCCCAACTACCTGGACCTGGACAGCGACGGGAACGGCATCGGCGACGCCGTAGAGGGGAATGCCGACCTGGACGGGGACACGACGCCCAATTATCTCGACCTGGACAACGACGGCGACGGCATCAACGATATCGCGGAGGGCACGGGCGACACGGACGGCGATGGCACGCCGAACCACAACGACACGGACGCGGACGGCGACACCATCCCGGACCAGACCGAAGGGACCGTGGACGCCGACATCGATGGCAAGCCGAATTTCCTCGATACCGACGCGGACGGCGACGGCATCCCCGACCTGAGCGAGAAAACCGGCGACCCGGACGGCGATGGCATTCCGAACTACCTGGACCGGGACAGCGATGGCAACGGGATCGACGACAGTATCGAGGGCGTCGCGGACATTGACGGCGACGGCAAGCCAAACTACCGCGACCCGGACAACGACGGCGACGGCATCTCCGACCAGGCCGAGGGTCTGGGCGACCCGGACGGCGACACCGTCCCCAACTGTAACGACACGGACGCGGACGGCGACGGGATCAACGATG